>JBJOJU010000207.1:0-18948 GCA_046046485.1 Chloroflexota bacterium
GGCGTGTTTAGGTCGCCAGTGCGGTCTATGCCACACAGCAACAGACAGCACTGGCGACCTACACACGCCGGTACACTGCCGTCAAGGAGCACATCGATCGCGTGCGCGGGATGCTCCACCGCTATAAGTCGAAGGAAATCGCCAAGCGCGAACTCGAGGAACACAAACGCGTCGTCAAAGCATTCTTCGGCGACATGTCGCCCCTGTCACAGATCACGGGGGTTTTTTCGCTTATCCAGATGCACATCAACCTGTGGGATTAGTCACGCGTCTTTTTTGCATTCGGCCGGTGTTTTGTGCTACACTGTTGGTATTGCCGATGTAGCTCAGTGGTAGAGCAGCTGTTTCGTAAACAGCAGGTCGTCGGTTCAACCCCGACCATCGGCTCCACGTTGTCGCGGCACCTCACCTGAGGTGCCGCGATTTTTTCTGCTATAGTCATCTTAATAATTCAGTTTCACTGCGGCAGCATCCGTGGAGCGGATACATTTCGCTGAAATGTATCTATGTGCTATGCTGATGTTTCAAAACGGCGGGCACTCGCGGTGTCGGTCGTACAGGCGAGGGTGTCATGCCACGTCCCAAGAAGACCGAAGCCGAAAAGGCAGCGATGCGACAGCGCATCCTCGATTGCACCGAAGCGATCTTGCGTGCGCATGGGCCGGAGGCGCTGAGTAGCCGAGCGATCGCCGAGCGCTTGGGGATGGCGCACATGTCGCTGTTCACCTACTTCGAGAATCAACAAGATATCCTCCAAACCCTCGTCGAGCGCGACACCGTCAAGCTCATTGCCGAAATCGACGAAATCGAAACGCGGATGTCGCCCCAGGCATTCCCCGCCATCATCGACGAAATCCTCGCGTTCATGGTCGTCTATGCGACCGAATACCCCAATATGTATCGCCTCGCCTGGGTGTCGCCCCACATGGGCTATGAGAGCCACGAACAAAATCAACAGCGGGTCGACAACATCGCGAATCGCCTCGGTGGTGTCTTGAAATACGGCATGGACTGCGGCGCGCTTCCGCACCGCGATCCCTATGTTTGTGCGCTGACCATTATGACCATGGTCAATTCCCCGTTTTTTATGCTGTATAGTGGCAAGTATGCGGATCTGGCTGCCACCATGGTCATCAGCCGCGAAGTCATCGCCTGTGCCCGTGCATATCTGCTCGGAGGCGCTGCCGAACAATAATTCAGCCAATCCAGAGTGGTCACGAGGAGGTGCCATGCGTATCGGATTCATCGGGGTCGGTGGGATTGTCGACGTGTATCGCAAGGCGTTGGCACACTACCAGACCCCTATTGCTGCTGTCTGTGACCTCGACGCTGCCCGCGTCGCCACGGTCGCAGCGGCCGAGCACTGCGCCGGCTACACCGATTACCGCGCCATGCTCAACCAGGAGCGGCTCGATGCGGTATTCATCGCAATCCCGCCCGGGGCGCATCAGAATCACGTCATCGACTGTGTCAACGCGGGCTGTGCCGTCTTTGTGGCCAAACCGGTCGGGCTCGACATCGCCTTGGTCGATGCCACGGCAGCCGCGATCGCCGCCCGCGGGGTCATCAACCAAGTCGGCTATATGGCCCGCTCCGCCGACATCGCCGCACATGCCCGTCAGCTCATCGGTGACCGCCCGCTGGCGATGGGCATGGGGCGCTTCATGGTGCGTATGCCGGTCAATCACCCGTGGTGGGGCAAACGCAGTATCTGCGGCGGACAGATCATCGAACAAAGCACCCACATGTTCGATCTGCTGCGCGCGTTCATGGGCGAAGTCACCGCCGTCCAGGCCTTTGGTCACAGCGGTGCCGGTGACGACATCGCCGACTTCGAAGACAGCACCATCGTGTCGTTGCGCTTCGCCAACGGCGGCATCGGCAGCGTCGTCAGCACCAGCTGCACCGAGGTCCCCGAGGGGTGTGCCTGGGAGTTCACCGGCCGCGATCTCTATCTCAAACTGCTGATGGACACCGAGCTCAGCGGCGTCGTCGACGGCGCAGCAGTGCGCTACACCGGCAGCGAGAGCGGGTATATCCGGCAAGTGGGGACGTTTTTGCAGGCACTCAAAACCAACGACCAATCGCTGGTCCCCTCGTCGTATGCCGATGCCGTGCGCACCCTGCGGGTCACGATGGCCGCCGAAACCTCGCTCGCCCGCGGCGGCGAGCTGATCAGAATGGAATACTAGATGCACTACGGGACGATGCAGAGTGTGCTGAAAACCGATATCGGTGCGACCTGTGCGAGCGCCGCGCGCCACGGCTACAGCAGTGTCGAACTCGATTGGAACGCCGCCGCCGACGCCCTCCCCGGTGGGCGGATGAGCCCGACGATGCGCGACATGATCGTCAAAAACGCGGCTATCAACGAGGTCACCATCGCGTCGGTGGCGGCCCACTTCCTCAACAACGGCAATATCGCCGACAGCAGCCCCGCTGTCGTCGCCGCTGCGATGCGTGATATCCGCCGCGGCATCGCACTCTGTGCCGATATCGGCGCACGGGTCCTGCTCGTGCCGTTTTTCTACCACGCCGACATCATCGGTGCCGACGGGTTAGCCCGTGTGGTGCGCAATCTGCGCATGCTCGCCCCCGATGCCGCGGCTGCCGGGGTCGTCTTGGGGGTCGAGAGCACCCTCTCGGCCGCCGATAACCTGGCCTTGGTCGCCGGGGTGGGCTCGCCCGCAGTGGGCATCTACTGGGACATGGCCAACGGCATGGCCGTCGGCTATGACCCCGTCGCCGATGCCCGTGCGCTCGCGTCGGTCATCGTGCAGGTACACGCCAAAGAATACGTGCACGACGGCGGCGCCACGGGTACCCGCACCCAACCCCGCTTCGACCGGCTCAATGCCGCTGCGTTGGGGTACGGCGACGTGCCTCTGCGCGAGATACTGACGGCACTGCGGGCCGGTGGGTTTGCCGGTCATGTCGTCTGCGAAACCGGCACCTACGGCACCGTCGCCGATTCGGTCGCCGCCGATCTGGCTGCCCTCCGGCAGGCAGCAGCGTGACGAGTCGGTTTCGTCTCTGGTGAAAACGTCCCACGCCGCGTTTTCGCGGGTGCCCGAGGGTCGTCGGTCACAGCGCCTGTGCACACGTGTGCGCAGGCGTTTTTCTCTGCCAGAGCCACACGAAAAATCATCACGGACGGGCAAAAAACGCGCCGGCCGGTGTCGGTTGTGCACACGTGTGCACGACGGGTTTTCGCCTGCGTCTCGCCTGCTGGGTGGTATTCAGCGGCGCCCGCTACCGGCTGCGAACACCGCAGCGACGGCGCGATCTTGGTCGGCGGGCGACCGGCGCGGACAATTGGCGCAGACCCCGCCGCCGGGGCGCTTGTGCCAAAAACAACAACTCAGGCGACGGTGCATCACCCGGGTACCGGCCGTCGCAACGGCGTAGTGGGGCAACACCAGGGGCGACCCAGCCGCGTGACAGACGGCTGCCACCACCGTCGCCAGGGCAGCAGGGGGCAATGGCTGATGGGCATCGTGGATACGGGTGATGATCCCGGCCAGGGTATCGGCGACCAACATCCACAACGACGCGTCGCTGAGGCGTGACTGCGTCACCAAAAATGCCACGACGGGCCGGCAGTGGGCGACGATTTCGTGGTGCAGGGCGGCGGCGAGCGCCGCAGGGGTCGCGACCACTGTCGCATCGGAGTGCGTAGCGGCGTGGTCGTCGGGCAGGCAGGTGAAACGCCCGCTGCCCAGCTCGAGGGCAGCGGGGATACCGCGCTCGTCGCGGATCGCCGTCGTGGCGGGGTCGAGCGACGGGACGCGTCGGCACAGCACCCAGCACGCTACGGGCCCGACCAGCACTGGCCAGCAATACGCCTGGACAAACGCCGCGGTGATCGTCGTCTCCGCTGCCTCGGGGAGTCCGCGGCGTTGGGCGGCCAGCCGTTGCTGCCAGACCGTGGGATCATTTCCCGTCCATTGGGCCAGTCGCGCGCCGCGCGGCTGCGCAGTCAGGGTGATGTCGTAGTAGGGATTGGCAGCACGGACGACTGCCAGACTGTGACTCAATGGGTGCATACGTCATGCCTCGGTCGCGCCAGCGATATGTCGATTGACGCGCGTCATCCCTGCGGTGCCAGTGATTCGAGCAGTGTGGTCGCGCGGTGTTGGTGTGGCACATGCCCGAGCCGGCGGGCCTGCACGAATGCCGTGTGGGCGTACGCACGCGCACGCTCGCGGTGGGCAGGGTCGTCGCTGGCCGCGGAGATTTCTGCGGCGATGAGCAGCGCGCGCACCGGGAGCTCGGCGAAGCGTGCCGTACTGGTCAGTGCACGTGCGCGTTCGACAATGGCCAGGGTCGTCTCGCTGGCACCGTGTTGCGTGTGTGCGATCAGCGCCGTCGTGAGCAGGCATTCGCCCAGATCGTCCGAAAGGCCGGCCGCTTCGTACCACGCAGCCGCCCGTGCGACGGTCTCGCCTGCCTGTGCGAGCAGGGCGCCGCGAGGTGCACCGGGGAGCACCGCTGCCCGCCAGAGGAGCGTCGCGGCGATGTCGTCGCTGCCAGCGACGGCGAATTCGTTGTCGTCTGCCATTGCAATGCGACGGGCGATGGCGATGTGCTGCAGTCCCTCTGCGAGGTAGCGGCTGACCCGCGCCGGGTCGTCGGGTGCAGCGTCGGCCGAAGCGCGCAGAATCAGCGCCAGATAGTAGTGACTGAGCAGTGCATGGGTGGGCACCTGGGCCTCGGTGCGGTAGCGCAGTGCCTCGTACATCGCGGTCCGCGCCAGCTGCAGGCTCTCGGGTTGGGTGGCGTGGTAGAGCGTCGATTCGGTCAGGCGGGCCACCGCGAGATTGTGCTGTGTCCAGGCGTATTCGAGGGGGACATCGGCTTCGGTGCGGTAGTCGAGGGCTTCGGTGAGCAGGTCGATGGCCCGGCGGATATGCGCACGCTGGTCAACATCCGGGCATTCGGCTAGATCGGCATAGATGTTGGCCTGGTTCATCAGTTCGCGGGCATAGTGCATCGTGTCGTGGCCGTCAGCGAGGTACAGCGAAACCGTCTTGCTGGCATCGAGCGCACGCGTGAGCAGGGCGACCCGGTCGACATCGGCCGTATCCGCAGCACTGCGTGATAGGCTGGCGATCGTGCCCCAGAGCTGCACGACAAACTGCTGCTGGTGCTCGGTTGGGACGTATGCGAGTGCCTCGGTACACCCAGCGATCGCTTCGTCCAAGAGCTCCATGCCGTGCGGGTATTCCATGCGGGCGAGCTCGTGGAGCGCATTGGCACGGGTCAGCGCGCAGCTCACGTACAACGCTGCATCGAGGTGCGGATCGTCGAGGATCGCCTGGCAGTGTCGCAGGGCCTCACGCAGCAGCCCCTCGCGATCGACACCGGGCACATCGGCATACTCGGTGGCACAGATCGCCCAACACAGCAGTGTCTGCGCCCGCAGTGGGTGATAGGGGAGCGCAGTAATGGCATCGCTGGCGGCGGCATAGACGGCGTAGGCGTTGGTCAGGAGCGTCGCCCGATCGTCGCCGACGTGGCTGGCGCAATCGACCTGTGCGTTGGCGACCAGCAGCGCGACATCGTCGGCGTATGCGTCGTCGCAGGTGCGTGCGAGTCGTTCCGCGAGGCGCAGCTGTTCGCGGTGCAACCCTTCGGCGCGGTTGAAGGGCGCCAGTGCAGCCACGAGCGCGTATGCGTACCCGGGCATGGTTCTTTCATGTTCGGCGAGCAGGATCTCGAGCTGGCGCCGCAGCGTCGTCTCGAGGTGGTAGTCGAACGCCTTCGCCTGCTCGGTCAACGTCTCGACGAGCGCAGCCAAGACCCGTTCGGTCATCTGCTGCACGATCAGTGGGTCGGCGACACCGGCCCGCAGCGACGCCCGCACCCAATCGTGCTGGTACCACACGGCAGGGCCACTAGCCCGCACCAATCCGGCATCTGCGAGCCGTTCGAGGCAGGCGGTCAGGTGCGCGTCGGAGAGTGTCCAGAGCCTGCGCAACAGCACCAGCGGCACGTCGAAATCGCTGGCGCAGCACGCAATCGACAAGAGCACGCGGCGGTCGATGGGGTGCAACGCCACGACGCGATCGTTCGTGTGGGGCGTGGTCGTCTGCTGCAGGTGCGCAAACAGCAGCGGGTAGAGCGTGTCGGCGTCGCGCCCGAGGAGTGCGGCTGCGGCTGTCGGGTACTCCGCCGGCACGCGGCAGGTCTGCTGCAAGTACGCGCAGACGAGTGCCAGCGCCGGCGGGTGGTGGTGCACATGGGTCGCCAGCGCCGCCACCCAGCCACGCTGCGTGTAGTCAGCCGGATCAATCCCCATCCGCGCGGCGACGGCGTGCTGTGCTTCGGTGGCGGAATACGCGCCGACCACCACCGTCGCCAGGCCGAGCCCCTGCGCGACAACCGTATCGTTCGTCGTCACCAACACGTGCGCCTGGGGCGGGAGCGCGCTACGGAGCGCATCGAGCTGACCGACGTCGGTGACATCGTCGAATACCACGAGAAACGGCGGTGCATGGTGCAGCAATGCCCGCACAATCGTCGGTGCGAGGGGAAAGTCTGCCGGTACCGGTTCAACGTCGGTCGCCTGGCTGATCCAGCGCCGCAACACGAGCGCCGTGTGCACCTCGGGCAGATAATGCCGGCCGATACGTTCGACCAACACCCCGCCGGGGTACGCAGCCTGCTGTGCGGTGGCATACTGCAGACACAGCATACTTTTGCCCACGCCCGACATCCCCACACAGCAGGCAGCACCGCTATCGGCCAGGGCTGCGGCGATGTATCCCGCCGTGCTGGGGCGTGCCACGGTATGCGGCGGCAGCGCGGGAGGCGGCGTCGAACGCCACTGACAGCGCCCGCTGTAGGCACCGACACGGAATGTATAATCAGGAAACAGCCGGATTTCCATAACACCTCATCACCGAAGCAAACCGCTGTACGTCCATTGTACGTACAACAGTCATCTCTGCACACCAGAGTGGAGCGCGACGCACATGGAAGATTTCCTCGGATGGCTCACCGCCCTGCTGGATCAGCTCCCGGACCTGTGGGCGCTCGCCGGAGCGCGCGTGAGAGCGCTGCAGACGCTTGATATCGCAGCGGTGCTCGTGGATCTCGCCGGTATGGCGGACGAACGCCTGCGCCTGGGTGCCGTGCTCACCGGGGGTGCCATCGTGGTGCTCTGGCTCGTACGGCTGTGGGTGCGCCGGCGCCACGACCGTGACCCCGTGTGGGTGCAGACAACCCTCCACAAAGCGGTGCAGTTGCTGATGACCCAGTTGCGCGGTCGGGCAACCCGACCGGCTCGGGTCACCCAGCGCACCATTACCCGCCAACTCAAACGCAGTCGCCGCGCCTTAACCACCGAGCGCTGGGACAGGCTCTGGGCGCAGTGGAAGCAGGCAGACCGCGAGGTCGATGCCCTGGTCAGCCTCCTGCGGCGCGATAGATCTAGCCGCGTCCGCCACGAACAGTATCAGCACCTCGAAACCCTGCGGGCGACGTTGCTGCAGCGCACCGACGAAAACTGACCGTTTTCCGTCATATATTCCAAATATCCCAGCCACGAGCACTGCTACCATCCGGGTAGTCATTGTGTGAGTGAAAGGGCATGTGATGCAGGAGGTCATGGATTTCCTGGCGGCGATGCGTGTCTCCGCCGAGGCATTCTGGGCGGCGATCACGAGTCTGGGTGTCGTGTTCGATGCGTTCGCCCGCACACGGACGGCGCAGAACCTGAGCACGCTGACCTGGGCAGAGCTCTGGCAGATGCTCACCGGCGAATCGACGAATATGCTGGTCGCGGGGACGGTGTTCACCTTCCGCGCCATCGATTGGGTCGCATCGGTGGTGAGTGCCGTGACGACGATCATCGGCGTGCGCTACTACTTCCGCCAAACCAACGAGTATTCGTTGAAAAAGAAGTTCGAGGCGATGCAAGAAATCATCGCGTTGACCGTGGATCTGCGGGGCGAAATTGCCGAGGTCCACAATGTCGACGGCATCAACGATGCACGCAAAGAACTCAATCGCTACCTCATCAGTCGTGAGTCGTTGTTCGATGCATCCCTGCGCGACGGACTCCGCGCCCAGCGTACCGACATCAACACCACTAGCAAAACCCTCATCCGCCAGGATCGCAGTCACGCCGAGGGCGTCACGAGTCGGGCGAAAACGGACGAGCTCAACCTTTCGACCTATAAAAAACTCGATCAGCAGCTCGAAGCATTGAAGAAATACACCGAAGAACAGTCAGCGGTGCTCTTGACCGAAATCCAGCGGTCGGCGGCGACATTGGTATAGCCCACTCCGCATGCGTCAAAAAACACTACGGGGTGCTGCAGTGAATGCAGCACCCCGTAGTGTGTCGCGGGAGGATGTTATTCCGCAGCCGGTTCGGTCGCCGGGCTCGTCGCGTCGACCGTGGCATCGCTCGTGGTCGTCGGCTCAGCGGCTGGTGCTGCGGCTGGTGCTGCGGCGGGCGGCGCGATTGGGTCGAGTGCACCCGGCCGGATCGAGCGTTCGATGGTCGCCTTGACGCTGGGGGTCACGTGCAACTGCGTGCGCGACGCCTTCAGCGCAGCCGCAATCGGGCCGGTGGGGATATATTCGTGACCCACAAACCCCTCGTAGCCAGTGTCGGCAATCGCCTGCATCACCGCCGGGTGGTTGATTTCTTGGCTGTCGTCGGGCTCGTTGCGCCCCGGGTTGCCGGCGATGTGGTAGTGCCCAATGTACCGGTGGTTCGCACGGATGGTGCGGATCAGGTCACCTTCCATGATTTGCATGTGGTAGGCGTCGTAGAGCACCTTGATGCGCTCCGAGCGGATTGGTTCGACACAGGCAACGGCAAAGTCGGTCCGGTCGCACTGATAATCGGGGTGGTCGATTTTGCTGTTGAGCAGCTCCAACACGAGGGTCACTTTTGCTTGCTCTGCCAACGACGCCAACTTCCACAGGACTTCCGACGTCTGCTTGATGCCTTCGCGATCGCTGCGGGTGCCGCGGCTGCCACTGAAACAAATCAAGTTTGGGATATTCCACTTGACCGCTTTTTCCAGCATCGTGCAGGTTTCGGCGATGATGCGATTATGCTGTGTGGGGTCGTTCATCCCCGACTCGATCGAGCCGTGGGCCTGCGTCGACACCATCGTCAAGCCTCGTTGTTTGACTTCGCCCCAGAGGTGTTCGGGGACCATCTCGACACCCTCGAAGCCGGCGTGTTGCCCCGCGTCGAGGATCTGTGCGTCGCTCAGACCCTGGTGCGTCAGACACCACCACACGAATGCGTGTTTGACCATGCTCTACTCCTCTTGTAGTAGTTGTATTGCTCGTAGTATACACGAATCAGGTCAAAACGAAGATACGGTAATTTTCATTTATCAACATTGTACAGAGTATAATTACAAAAAAACAGCGTTAATATCCGATAAAAACTAATATTCGTTAAAATAAAACGACAAAATATAAATATTCAATAATCTTATACTTCAATTTTTTCACTCATACACCGAACGAAAGCAAAGGGTCCATACCGCGTGGCCTGCGATATGGACCCAGCAGCAATGGCCGGAGACCTGATTATACGTAGAGTAATGCTTGGCCGATATCTTCGATGAGGTCTTCGGGTGCTTCGATGCCGATCGACAAGCGCACCAGTGCATCGGTGATGTCGCCTTCGAGACGGTCTTCGAGGTCGACCTCGATGTGGGTCATGCTGGCAGGATGCTCGGCGAGTGACTCGTTGCCCCCCAGGCTGACTGCCATCGTGATGAGTTTGAGGTGATTGAGAAAGCGGAACGACTCGGCCTCACCGCCCTTGAGATAGACCGAAATCATCGCGCCCGGGGCACTACACTGCTTGGCGTAGATCTGCCCCTGCTCGCTGTCGGGGTCGAGCAACCCGAGGTAGTTGACGCGCTCGACTTTGGGGTGCGCCGCCAGGTAGGCCGCGACCTGCTTGGCGCCATCGACCTGGGCGTTCATGCGCAGCTTCAGCGTCTCGAGGCTGCGGCTCAGCAACCAACACGTGTGCGGTGAGGGGATGGCGCCCAGCATCGCCCGCATCAACTTGAGTTGCCCGATCAGCGCGGCGCTGCCCAACGCGGCACCCGCCAAGATGTCGCTGTGGCCGTTGATGTACTTGGTAGCCGAGTAGATCGAGAGATCGGCGCCGTGTCGCAGCGGCTGCTGGAACACCGGCCCGAGGAAGGTGTTGTCGACGACCACGAGGGGGCGTTTGCCGTTCTTCTCGAGCTTCTTGGCCAATCCCACCGCGTGCCCGATGTCGGCCATCAGATTGCTGGGGTTGCATGGCGACTCGAGGTAGATCATGCCCACTTTGCCGGCGACCGCGGGGTCATTGAGGACCTTCTCGAGGCCCGCGCGTCCGTCGCGCATCGTGTAACCGACGGCTTTGATCTGGAAGCGGCTGAGGATGCTCTTGAGCAGAAAATCAGTCCCGCCGTACGTCGGTTCGCTGTGGACGATGATGTCGCCCGGGCTCAGAAAGGCGAGAATCGTGAAAGCAATCGCAGCCATCCCGCTTTCGAACGCAGCGCCGGCTTCGGCGTCTTCCCAGATCGCCAACCGCCGCTCGAAAATCTCGAGGTTGGGGTTGGTGTCGCGGCCGTAGATGTACGTGTTCGAAAAATCCTCGTCCGGCCTTTGGGCGCGGAGTCCATTAATGACTTCTGCATACGCTTTCCCGTGTTCGGCGCTGACGAACGAAAACGTCGATGTCAGGTACATCGGTGGTTTGACCGCATGGCTCGCGAGCTCGGGGTCGTACCCGTAGCGCATCATCAACGATTCGGGCTTGAGGGACGCGTCTGCTGGCTTCTTTGCCTTCATGTCACTGCTCCTTTGCGGGTGGACAGGCAGTGCCTGTTGTGCAGACAATACCACAGAACACCCGCAGCAGGACAACCAGTTGTGACAGAATGCACGACGCTTCGTGCGGTCAGCGTGCGGTCGTCGGCTCAGCCAAGAACTCTACCAACGCAGCGCCGGTGCGGATCCCGTTCACGAAGCACTCCAGGATGATGTTTTCGTTGGGGGCGTGGTTGCGCTCGTCTGCGTTGGCATAGGGCACGACAAAGGCCGGGATGCCGAGAATTTTTGTGTAGACATAATCGGGCAGGCTGCCCCCCAGCGAGGGGATGTGGTACGGCTCGACGCCCTGGGCGTGCACGATTGCCCGATGGATGGGCGCTGCGTAGGGCGATTCGAGCGATGTCCGCGACGGCTCCATGCCACCTTCGAGGTGCAGCTCGATGCTGGGGTCGACCGCGGCCACGTGGGCCCGGATCGCCGCCTCGGTCGTGGCCAACGTCATCCCGCCCACCAACCGCATGTCGCATTTGACGATGCCGGTGTGGGGCAAGACCGTTTTCGAGCCGGGACCGCCGTAGCCCCCGTGGAAGCCGTTGATGGTCAGAGTCGGTCGAAACGAGAGACGATCGTAGAACGGCACCTCGGGCGGTCCGTCGAGTTCGCTGATGCCCACACCGGCCATGACCCGCGGCAGGTCGAGGGGCAACGCGTCGAGCGCCGCGCGCTCACGAGGGGTCATCGGGGCGACCTGCTCCATGATGCCGGGGATCGTAATGTCGCCACGAGCGTTTTTCATCGTACTCAACAGGTGGACCAACTTCCACAGCGGCTGCGGTGCAATACCGCCCCAGTTGCCCGAGTGCAGGTCCGTGTTGGCTCCGGTTGCGCGCAGCTCGAACGACACGACCCCGCGCACGCCGTACTCGATCTGCGGGGTGCCGTCTTCGTGGAGCGGGCCGTCGGCAGTAATGACGAGGTCGGCTCGCAGCAGCTCACGGTGTTCGGTCACGAAGCGCGCCAGATTTGGGCTGCCCACCTCTTCTTCGCCCTCGAGCAGAAACGTCACATTGCACGGGAGCGTCCCTGCGACCGCCAACCACGATTCGAGCGCGAGCAGCTGCGCAAAATGCTGCCCCTTGTTGTCGCCAGCACCGCGCCCGTAGAGGCGACCGTCGCGGATGGTCGGCTCGAACGGCGGCGATACCCACGCCTCGAGCGGGTCGGGCGGCTGCACGTCGTAGTGGCCGTAGAAGAGTACCGTCGGTTTGCCGGGCTGCCGATGGTGGCGGGCGACGATCATCGGCCAACCAGCCGTCGTGTGCGCCTGCGTCTCGAAGCCGAGGCTCGTCAGGTACTCGGTCAACCACGCCGCTGTTTCGCCGATACCGATGCCGTGTGCACTGATACTCGGGTTGCGGACATAGTCGATGAGGCGGGCGATGAATTGCTCGCGGTGGGCTGCGATGTGGGCGTAGACTGCGTCCAGCTGCGTCATGGTCGGCCTCCATAGAAAACCCCGCATCGTGCAGATGCGGGGGTGCTGCCTGGGGAATCTGCTGTCTGTATCCTACCAAAACCCACCATTCCCCGTGCTAGACCCGGGGTTTGACACCGTTGTAGACGTACCCCACCCCGTACACCGAGGTGATGATATAGTTGGCCGGCATCGTCGACGACGTCAGTTTGCTGCGGATGTTCGAAATGTGCACGTCGAGCACCCGAAACCCACCGGTGTATTCGACATGCGGGTACAGACTCTCGACCAGCTCGCGTCGGCTGACCAGCTGGTTGGGCTTGGTCATCAGTACCGACAAAATATGAAATTCCGACGGCGTGAGCTTGACACTGCGCCCGTTGACGATGACCGTCCGCGTGCGGGGGTCGACGTACAACGTGTCATCGTCGCCGCTGATCGCCGGCTCTTCGGGTTCTTGGCGACGCACGGAGTTCTTGACCCGGGCGACCAATTCTTGCAGGCTGACCGGTTTGTAGAGGTAGTCGTCGGCACCGAGCTGCAGAAAGCGGAGTTTTTCTGCCTCGTCGATGTTCGCTGAATAGAGCAGCACCGGCGTGAACGAAAATGCCCGCAGCAACTGCAGAAACGTCGCACCGTTGACGCTGGGCAGGTCGAGATTCAACACGATACAGGAAAATGTCTGCTTCACACAGAGTTCTTGTGCCGTCGTCCCATCACGAGCCACGACCGGTTCAAAGCCTTCGTTCCGCAACAGAGTCGTCAATTGTGCACTAAACTGCAAATCGTCATCGACCAGGAGTATCGATGCGGGTTGCTTGTTGGTCATACCAATCTCTTCATCGCTACATACACGGCATTTTTACATTGTATACCGATTCTCGCGTCAGAAACAGTGCCAAATCGATGATTTTTTGTTGAGATTTGAAAAAATTCTTGCTTTTTCAAATCTCGTACACCTGCCACTTGACAGCAACGAAATTAGTTGTACAATGCAACTAATAAATAGTTGTGTGATGCAACTAATCGAGGCAGCGATGGAACACGGCGAGCGCGAACAATTCCAAGAATCTCTGATGGCGGTGATCCGGGGGCTCGGGTTACACCGGTCCGACGCGACGCCGTGCGGATTCCCGGTTTCGTTGGCCGAAGCCTGTGCCATGGTGGCACTGCAGCGAGCCGAGCCGTTGTCTCAGCGTGATTTGGCCGAGCAGTTGAATCTCGACAAGAGTACCGTCAGCCGGTTAGTCGCGGACCTCGACGGCCGCGGCTGGCTCGTACGCGAGAAAGCAGCGTACGACGCCCGCGTCACCCTGTTGCGTCGCAGCGCAGAGGGGGTCAGCAAGAGTCACGCCATCTACGCTGCCCGCACCGCACGATTCGGTGGTTTGTTGGACGCTATCGCGCCGGAGCAGCGCGCCAGCGTAGTCGAAGCGCTCCGTATTCTCGCAGAAGTGGTGCACGATGAGTCTGTTGCAGCGATTGACGAAGTGGTTGGACAAAGCCTCGGGCGGTGAGTCGCGGATCAGTGCCGCCGAGTTGTCGGCATTGTTGGCAGCGAAAGAGAAGGTCTATGTTCTCGATGTGCGCTCGTCGCAGGAGTTCCGTGGTGACGGGCACATCGCCGGTGCGAATCTGATTCCGCTGGGTGAACTCTCCGGACAGCTCAAGAAAATCCCCACCGATCGCTTGGTTGTCACGGTGTGCCGCTCTGGCGCCCGCAGCGGTGCGGCGCATGCCCAGTTGACCAATGCTGGCTATACCAACGTCAAAAATCTCGGCGGCGGGATGATGGCGTGGCAATCGGCCGGAATGCCCGTGACCCGCAAATAACGTGCAACGCAGTGCACTCCCCGAATGGGCGTGGGTCGTCGGTTCGCTGGTCGTGGCGGGGGCGTTGGTGGCCCTCATCCCCTACTACGGGCTGGTGGGCGGGCACACCGAGCACGCGGCGTTGCCCGATGTGCCCGGTACGACCCACCGAGTGACCGAGACCGCCGCCGGTGTGACGATGACGATGGCAGCCGTCGTGCCCGCAGCGGCCACCACAGCACGCATCGTGGCTCACATGGACGACGAAGCCGAACGCTACCGTGCCGGTGACTACAGCGACGCGATGGGGATGGTGTCGCCACAGACAGTGGCAGCACTGCGCTCCAACGCGCAGCACATCACCGTCAGCCAGCGTCACGACGCCGACGCGAGTTCGATACTGCTCGTCACGACCGATCCCACTACCCATGCGCTCCTCACCCAGTGGGCCGCCGAAATGAACGGTCCCCATACCGGTGATGACGATACCCCGTAACCGAAGGAGCTTTGTATGACCCGGAGTCGCCGCTCGTTTCTGAGCATCACGGTCGCTGCACTCGCACTCGCTGCGTGTGGCGCACCCGCCGCTACCACCGCTACCCCTGATCCGAAGCAATATGAAGGACCATTACCGATGAACATGAGCGTCACTGAACTCAACGACCGCATCAACGCCAAGACCGACATCTTTATCCTCGATGTCCGCTCGCCCGAAGAATATGTCCAAGACGGGCACGTCAAAGGCTCGACCCTGATCCCCCTGCCCGAGTTGGCCACCCGCTTGGCCGAGATCCCCAAGGACCGCCCCATCGCCGCCTTCTGCCGCTCGGGGAACCGCTCGCGTGTCGCCCAAGACCTCTTGCTCAAGAGCGGCTTCACCAATGTCACCAATGTCGAAGGCGGCATCGGGGCCTGGCGGGGCGCCAATCTGCCCACCGAATATTAGGGTGCGCTGATACCATCCTGATATTCCTACTATTTTCGTATATCCTATAGACTTAGTATACTTTTGTGGTATACTCAGCGACGACGACGGATAGTGGACGGGGTGGTCTATGCGAATCGCGATTATCGGTGGCGGTGCGACGGGGGTACTGGCGGCATTGGCGCTGTTGCAGGCGGGGCGGGGTGGCGACCAGGTCGTGTTGTACGAGCCTGGGGTGGTGGGCACGGGGCTTGCATATCGTGTGCCCGACGAGACGCTGCTGCTGAATGTCCGTGCGTACAACATGAGTGCCTATGCCGACCAGCCCGGGCATTTCGTCGAGTGGTTAGCGGCGACGCAGCGCAGCGCAGACCCGGAGGCATTCGTGCCCCGCAGCTGGTATGCCGCCTATCTCGGCGACACGCTCGCCGCAGCCCGTGCCGCCTCGGTAGTCGCATATCGGCAGGTCGCTGCTGCGGTGGTGGCGGTGGATGGGGTCGGCGCGTCGGCCGTCGTCACGACGGCCGCAGGCGACCGCGAGGAGTATGACCGGGTGGTGTTGGCGACGGGCTACCAGCAGCCGACCAACCCGCTGGCACGCTGGCTCCCCACGCGTGAGCGTGTGGTGAGTGGGTATGACTGGCGGGCAGTCGCGGCGATTCCGGCGCAGGCAGCGGTCTTGATCGTCGGGATGGGGTTGACGATGGTCGACTCGGTGGCGACGCTGCAGGCCGCGGGGCATCAGGGCGCCGTGACGATCTGGTCTCGGCACGGTCTGCAGCCACGCGTGCATGCCCCGCGGGCGGGGTACCCCGCGCCGTTGACGGCAGCCGATGCACCGCTTCCCCTGAGCGGACAACTCCGGCGCGTGCGGGCGGCGATTGCAACCGCCGCAGCAGAGGGTACCCCATGGCAGGCCGTCATCGACAGTCTGCGACCACACACGCAGGCGTTGTGGATGGGCTACGACGCTTCCCAGAAAGCACGCTTCCTACGGCATTTGCGTGCACGCTGGGATGTCCACCGGCACCGGATCGCGCCGGCCATGGCGACCGTGTTGGCCCGTGCACAAGCGACCGGTCGGTATCGCTTCCTCAACGGCAGGGCCAGCCACGCTGCAGCGACGGCGCAGGGGATCCAGGTCGGCGTCACGACGCCGGCTGGTCAGACAACCGTGGATGCGGAGTGGGTGATTGTCTGTACTGGGCCAGAGAGCGATCTCGATCTTAGTCAGAACCCACTCGTCGTGCAGCTCCGCCGCGACGGGATGCTGCGGACCGACCCACTCCACCTCGGGGTCGACACGGCACCGAATGGGCAGATCGTCGACCGACAGGGTGAGCCGCTTCCGTGGTTGTGGGCGCTTGGTCCGCTGCGGAAAGGGATGCTGTGGGAGTGCATCGCGGTCCCCGACATCCGCACCGAAGCGGCCCAGCTCGCCGGCAACCTGCTGGCAGGCGGTGCGAAATGATGCGGCTCGACGTCGACGGGGTGTTGGGATTGTTGGACGCGGGGTCTTCCACGTGCCTGCTCGATGTGCGCAGTCGCAGCGAGTATGCCGACGACGGTCACATCGCAGGCAGTGTCAATCTGCCGCTTGGTGCACTACTCGATGTGCCAGAGGCGTATGCCGATGCAGCGGCGATCGTGTGTATTTGCGCTGCGGGGCAGCGGAGTGCAGCCGCGGCCCGGGTGTTACGAGCGGCAGGGTATGACGCGGTCTACGACCTGCGTGGGGGGTATGCGGCATGGCACGCCGCTGGGTTGCCGGTGGTCGTGTCGGTCTGAATACGTGAGCGCGCGGGCGTTTCGGTCTGGGCGCACAAAAAGGAGTCTCTGATGATTTTTCGACAATATATCCTCGACTCGGTGTCGGCTGCGTCGTACCTGATCGGCTGCATCGCCCAAGGTGAAGCCATCGTCGTCGATCCGTCGTTGGCAGCAGAGCACTATGTGACCGCTGCCGCCGAGAAGGGCCTGCGCATCGTCGCAGTGGCCGAAACGCATATGCACGCTGATTACTACTCGACGGCCCGTGCCATCCAGGCGTTGACCGGCGCGACCATCTATGCGCCGCGGATTGCCGATGTGCGTTTTGCCCACCAGGCGATCGACGACGGCAGCGAAATCCGCATCGGCAACTTGATTATCCGCGCGGTGCACACCCCGGGGCATACTCCGGAGCACATGTCGTACACCGTGACCGACACGCCGCGGGCCACCGAGCCCTGGTTTGTGCTGACGGGCGACTCGTTGTTTGTGGGTGATGTGGGCCGGGTCGATCTGGTGAGCATCGCCGGGACCGGTACCGATATCCAGTACACCAGCATGCAGCGGTTGTTGGCGTTGCCCGACCACGTCGAGGTCTTCCCCGGCCACATCGGCGGCTCGGCGTGCGGTGGCCGTGCCATGAGCGGCAAGGCGTCGAGCACGATCGGGTTCGAGCGGCGCTACAACTGGGCGTTGCAGGCACCCGACCAGCAGACCTTCACCGAGTGGATGCAGCAGGATGTCCGCGAGGTCGTCGAAGGCATCCTGACGCACCGAAACACCAACCGTGGCGAGTTGCCGCTGCCCGCCGGGTACTACGGTGACCACGGGGTCGCGGTGCCAGTTGCTGAGCTGGTCGCAGCGCAGGCAGCGGGGGCGGTGTTGATCGACGTCCGACCGGCCGCCCAGTTCCACACCGGGTTCCTCGCCAACGCCGTCAACATCCCCTACTCGGTCGACACGCTGATTGCCCGCGTGATGGCTTTGGTGCCCACTGCGACGCCGGTGGTGCTCTACGCCGACACGATGGTGACGGGTGCTGCGGCCAAGCAGTTGATCACCGGGGCGGGGTATACAGTCGTGGCCGTGAGTAGTGCGCCACTGGCGCAGGTCGAGACGTTGCCGGCGATCGACATCGCCGGGCTGCATGCCAAGGTCAACGACGGCGCGACGATCCTCGACGTCCGCGAGCCGTTCGAGCATGCGAAAGGGTCGATCCCCGGCGCGCTGCACATCCCCCTGTTGACGCTGGCCGGTGCGGCATTGCCCGCAGCGCCGTTGGTCATCGTCTGCGAGAGTGGGCAGCGGGCGACGGTCGCTGCATCGTATCTGCGGCAGCGTGGGGTGGCGGTCGACGCGTTGGTCTACCCGGGTGGCATGAGCGATTACCTGGCCCGGTATGCAGTTGTCCACGCGTAGCAGCAGTGGGTGAAAAGGCCCCGGGCGGTACCGCCCGGGGCTTTGTGCTGCCGAATATCACCCCCGAGCCACGCGGTAAATCCCTCCCGGACTCACCCATGTGGTCGGGGGTTCAGGTGCTCCTGGGCGCGTTTCGCAGGACGCGCAGGCAGAATGTCCGCACATCGACCAACCTGCCGCGTACCGTGATTGTCTGCACAAAAAAACGCCCGGTGCCCCACGGCACCGGGCGCTTTTCCTTGCTGCTATTCTTCGTCGTTGCCGATGATGAGGGTGAAGCCGAAGCGATGGCGGCGATTGAGGATTTTGTACTGGTCGAGGGTGTCGGGGCCGCAGCTGCCGGTGCCCAACCCGCGGTGCACGTGGTCGAGCGATACGGTGATGTAGTCGTTGGGCACCAGGTCGGTTGTGTGTTTTGCGGCATAGAGCTGCGCTGCGCTGTACCGGCTGGCCGAGAAGTGGTAGAGGTCGTCGCCGACGATTTTCAGGCGGCTGCCGCGGCCGTTGTCGAAGGTGGTCGTGTAGACATCGGTGCGCAACCCGTGCTCCTGAGGCATGATGTAGGGCGTGTAGAAGTCGTCGACATCGAGCTCGTACGAGCCGATCATGGCGCTCGCCTTGCGGTCGGGGTAGTTTTCCCACGGGCCACGACCCAGCCAGCGCACGGTGCGGTACTGGAGCGGGATGGCGAAGCTGATACCGATTCGCGGCACATCGAGCATGTCTTCGC
>JBJOJU010000220.1:0-2704 GCA_046046485.1 Chloroflexota bacterium
CCGCCAGGCCGATGAACGAGCCCACTTCCATATAGTCAGGGCCCACTTCGTAGGTCGTGCCGTGCAGCGACGTCACCCCGTCGATGAAGAGCATATTTGTGCCGATGCCACTGATTTTTGCCCCCATCTGATTCAGACAGTTGCACAAATCTTGGATGTGCGGCTCCGATGCCGCATTGGCGATCGTGGTGGCACCCTCGGCCAACACCGCTGCCAGAATCGCCTGCTCGGTGCCGGTGACCGACATCTCGTCCAAGAAAATATCTGCACCGTGGAGCCGGTGGCAACTCAACACATATTCGCTAGGTGTCACTTCCACCTGCGCACCGAGTGCACGCAGCGCTTGGAAGTGCGTGTCGAGCCGCCGCCGACCAATCGCATCGCCACCCGGGCGGGGCAACCGGACATGGCCGCGTCGTGCGAGGAGTGGCCCGGCCAGCAAGATCGAGGTCCGGATGCGGCGTGCGAGGGTCGCATCGGGCTCGGTCTCGTTCAGCGTGGGCGTGTGGAAGCGCCACGCGTGGTCGCCGGCTGGGCTGATCTGCACCCCGAGGCCGGTGAGCAGCGTTCGTTTGGTGACGACATCCCCGATTTCGGGCATGTTCTGCAACACCACCGGTTCACTGGTGAGTAGTGTGGCTGCGAGGAGCGGCAGCGCCGCGTTTTTATTGCCGGCAGGGCGGATCGAACCACTCAGCCGATGGCCACCCTCGATGACAAAACGGTCCATACCAACTCCTGCTCAGAGTACGTGCGTGATGTGTTCGAAGAAGCCTGGGTGCTGGGTCTGCTGCTGCTGGATCGCCGCTTCACCGCCCAGCACCACCGTGCGCCAGTGGCTGCTCAACGCTTCGAGCGCGGCACCGTAGCGGGCAAAATGGCGATTTTCGACCGCCAATGCCTGATTGCGGACCAGCTGGCGATACGTATCGTCGTCGCCCGACAAATGCCGCATGAGCGCTCCGAAACCGCGTGCGTCGGGCAGCTGATAGCCGTCGAAGTCGCCGGCTGCGCCGATAATCGCCTGCAACAGTGCATCGTCGTCGAGCCGCACCTGCTGCAGCCACTGCCCTGCCTGGGCATAGGTGTCCAATGTCTGCTGCAGATTTGGGTCGCGATACGACAACATCGTGAGCAACCCACTGCGGATATCCAGCACGCTGAATGCGCCGTAGGCACCGCCTTTTTCACGGATTGCTTCGTGCAGAAACGTCCGACTCAGGTGCCGATTCACCACGATGTCGGCGCCGTCACACACATACCCGACCGTCGCCAACGACGCACCCACACCGACATAATTCACCTGCGCCGGCGCTTGCAGTGCCTCGCGGTGTGCATACTGCGCGATGTGCCAGTCGTTGGCCCGCCGCGTGCCAGCCGGGATGCGCTGGGCAGCGTGCGCACACTGCGCGACGACGCCTGCCGCCAATTCGGGGTTGATGGTCACGTGGATCCGCAGGGCATCGCGGTGGAACACGATCGCATGCAGTTCGGTCAGCGCCGCCTGGATCTGCGGCCATGCGTCGTCACCCTGCTTTGCCAACCCACGGATGAACGCCAGATACGACGCACCGCCGGTCAACTCGGCGTAGCTGTGATTCGCGCTGTACGTCGCCCGCAGCCGCGTGTTGATGACACCGTGCCCCGAGGGCAGCAACCCCGATTCGCGGCCGGCTTTCTCTTCGCGGACGAGCTGCATGATGCGCTCTTTATTGCTCAGATGCGGCGCGACCATGATGTCGGTCATCAATTCGAGCAACATGGGCACATTGGCGACGGTTGCTTTGCCCCGGATGAAGACATTCCCGTAGGGCTCACGGCTGACCCGCTGAATGCCCGACATCGCCGAAATCCCGATGCCGCCGGTGTGCGTCCCGATCGCCTGCGACTGACGTGACATATCGCGATCGCCAGCGCCGATTTCGTTCAACGCGCTCAGCAACAGCGGCATGTACTGCGCCAACCGGAGGGGCACCTGCAGCAGATCAAAGCCGTAGTCGATGTACGCAATGCCCCGGGTGAATAGCGGCGCATGGGTGACGGGGATCGCATCGAGCTGCTGTTGGTTGAGCGGGGTGTGCTTCACATCCGGCTCGATGTCGGCCCGACCGAGACGGGGCACGGTCGCCAGGGCCGCCGGGGCATCGGGGGTCTCTTGCCAGGTGGCCAAACGTGCGGCGTCGGCGACGATCTGTTCGCGCTGGGGAGCGTCCAGTCGCGCCGCGGCAGCGGTCAATTCGGCTGCTTCGGCAGCGTCGAGCCGCGCATTGAGCTCGGCGTCGGGTTCGACGATGAGCGTCACCCGGTGCGGGTTGTCGAGGATGTACTCGCGCAGCAGCTGCGCCGGACGCGCCGGGTCGCTCAGGCGTGTGCGTGCTTCCGCCAGCGGTGCTTCGAAGCGCATGGCGGCAAAAATGTCCAACCCGTACAACCACGGCTCGGTGATCGTCAACATCAACGAAAGCCCGCGTGGGAAGCCGCCCGTGTTGTTTTCGCGCGCCTTGAACTCGAACGTATTGAGCGACGCTGCTAGTTGTTCGGCGCTGATGCCCTCGGCACACACCGCTTCGATGGCGGCGATGACCACGTCGGGCACCTTGGCGACATCCTCGGGGGCCACACCCTTCAAGCCGAGGGCGAAATACGGCTGTACCCCGACGCCGAATCCACCGCCCGAGATGTTGTCGCCCAACCCGCTGTCGAG
>JBJOJU010000270.1:0-3294 GCA_046046485.1 Chloroflexota bacterium
GTGCAGTGCTCTCTGCACTGACTAGCAGGTCGTCGAGCCATGGTTCGAAGCCTAAGCCGATGCGCACGACTGCTGCGGCACTCCCGAGTCGAGCACTATCCGCAGGCCGTGGCTCATAGGCGTGGGCATCGCTGTCCGGCCCGACGATGCTCTCGACAGTGGCGACATCGCCGAGGATGTTGTGGGTCATATCTGCAAGAACCGAAAACGATGTCAGAACGATGGGTTTGGTGACCTGTGGCGCCGGTTGTCCGCACGCAGTGAACACGAGAAGCGCTCCCAACACACTCGAGAATAGCCGATGCATGAAAAAACCCCTTGCCGGATAACGATGTTCGTCTGGTTTTAATGATAGTGACTATCATTTAGACTGTCAAATCGTCAGGCTACGGTTCGATCAGGCGCTTGGTATAGAGAAAATCATGCTTTCCACAGCCGTTTGCATCTGGGATGACACCAGCGAGTGCGTATCCACACCGGCGATAAAACCCGCCAGCGTGGTGTGGTGACGAAACCAATGACGGCAGGACGGTCAATGGTTCTGGGTAGAGCGACTGCCCGCCGAGCGACGTCGTCCCCGTCTCGTCGTCAGACCAGACGAAGATTGTCGACACCCCCCGCCCGATGAGTGCGGTTTCGAGGGTCTCGATGAGGCTGCGTCCAATGCCTTTCCGTTGGAACTTGGGGATCACCGCGAGTGGGTGCAGCTCCCAGGCATGCCCGTCGTACTGGGGGAGCGCGCCGATCCACGCGACGAGGGTGTCGTCGACGTATGCACCATACGCCAGAAGGTCGTCGGCGAGGTATGTAGCAATCGCCGCAGAGCCGGCCGCGTGGTCTGGCCAAGCCGGGGAAATGCCTGCGAACGCGGCGACAAGCACCGCAGCCGCCCCGTCGTGGGCGGCTGCATCGTGTGCGAAATCGAGGAGGCGGATGGCACTCATAACCCGACCTCACGCCGGATCGCACGGGTCAACGTGGGCCCATGACGCAGGAGCCACCCGCTGTCGGCTGCACGTGCACCGAGGATCGCGAACGAAATCCGGTCGATCGGGTCGGACCAGGCGAGCATCCCCGATGCGCCGCTGTGCCCGAATGACGTGGGAGGATACGCCGCGTCGACCCAATGCGGTGTCTTGACCCCACGCACTTCGGCACCCAGCCCCCAACTGGCGTGTACCCACCAGAGTGGCTTCATGAACCCACCGGCGAGCCCACCGGTCTGATCGGCGGTGGCAGTCATGGCGAGATCGTGCGCGAGAAAGCCGGTTTCGGGCAGGAACGCCTGCACCAGACTGAGCGCCCCCTGCGCATCGGTGCACAAGCCACCGGAGGGCAGTGCCAACGAGCGCCAAAACGCAGAATTGAATGTCTCGAGCTCGGTGCCGCGGTGCGAACCACGGACATCGCCGATGAATGCGTGGCGCACCGACGGGTTATCGCCCAGCCAGCCGCGGATCCCGAGTGGCTGCAACACCATCGCCTGTAGTGCTGCGGCGCAGCTCATGCCCGTGAGCTGCTCGAGTAGCGCGCCGAGCACCAAGAAGCCGAGGTTGCTGTACTGGACGACGCTCCCGGCAGGATTGATCGGCTCTTGCGTGAGTGCTTCGTCGCGCAGGGCATCCCAGGTGAGGCCGATGGTGTGCCGGCCTTCTTTGTTGGGCATATCCATGCTGTAACCGCTCGTGTGCGACAGCAATTGACGGGCTGTCGATCGCGCGGCAGCAGGCGGGAGCATGGCGAGATAGTCGCCCATTGGGCAATCGAGCACGAGCTGCCCGCGTTCGACACAGCGCAGCAACGCCAGCCCGAGCGCGAGCTTCGTCACCGATGCCACGGGAAAAATCGATGCAACCGACAGGGGAACATCTGCCCCATCGACGCCCCAGGCAGTCACCACCGGATCGTGGTAACCGTACTGGAATGCGACGACCACGCCAGGGATCGCCTGCGTCGCCTGGAGCTCGGTGATGAGTGAAGCGAGGGTCATACGCTCGTGCTCCGGTCGGTGGCATCCGTCCGGTCCCCTGTGGCTGCGCGCAGGGACAGGTACAGCAACAACCCGAATGGGCCGGCCATGAAGACAGCGAGCAGACAGCAAGCGCGCAGCAGTGGGTGGAGCGGGCGGGATTGGCTGTCGTGGAAGACCCAGCGTCCGGTCCACAGGTCGAATGCCAGGAAGTGGATCCACGCAGCGGTTGCGCCGGTGGGGCTACTCAGTAATGCGCTGATGCCGGCGAGCGAGGGATTCATCAGGGTGGGGAGCAGTGCGACGAACCCGGGGAGCACAACGATCGAATAGAGCAGGGTGATGGGCACGATGAAAAGCCACCCGTCGAAGATTCGACGGGTGACCTTCCAGTGCGGCGCACCGATGAGGAGGATCCAAAACGGCAGAACCAGCACATTACTCAGCTGAAAAACGATTTCCGTCGTCATTGCTACGGCGTCGCAGTCGGCGCTGCAACGGTGGCCGTCGCGGGGACCGGGGTCGCGGTGGCCGCTGCAACCGTTTCGGTCGCTGCGGCGACTGTCTCAGTCACGACCGCAGTGAACTGGGCAGTCGCCGTCGCCGCGTTCAGATCTGTCGTCGCTGTTGCAGCAGCCGGGGTCTCGGTAGCGCCGCTTTCGGCTGTCGCGGTGGGCGGTACGGCCGTCGGCTGGGCCGGCACCGCGGTGGGCTGCGGTTGGGCAGGTGCCGGTTGGGCGGGCGCTGCAGTCGGGGGCTGGGTCGGGGCGGCGGTGGGCGATCCCACACCCATGGTCGCCGCGACGGCGGTGTTGATGGCGTCTTGGGCGACCTGTGTCTCGACGATGGCCGTCGCGATGCCCGCTTTGACTTTCTCTTCGTTCGAGCTACAGGCGACCAAGGTCAGTGCAAGCAGACTGGTCAAGAACGCGTATCGGTAGTGCATCTACTACTCCCTGTCGTATTTGTCTGCAAACCATAATACTACAAGTATGTCGGTGGGTGCACTGCCCGAGACCACTTATGCCTGCTTCCCAGCGAGTTGTGCCGCGAGCTCGAGTACATCCACCGGCCAGAATACCTCGGGGCGGGGGTGGAAGCAATTCGGGTCGTCTGCAGTGGGTCGGCAGTTCAGCAGTGCATCGACCCAGCTCTGCGGTACCGATTCACGACCATAGACGGCTCCCAGCAAAGCACCACAGATCGCGGCATTTGTGTCGGTGTCGCCGCCCTGCATCACGGTGTCCTCGACACCGGCACGGAACGATTGGGTGTGCAGCAGTTGCCACAGTGCATTCTGGAAGGCGATGAGCACCCATCCTTGC
>JBJOJU010000294.1:0-5025 GCA_046046485.1 Chloroflexota bacterium
TATCGTCCTCGAAACCGCCAAAATCGCTGGGGTGTTCCTGGTATTGTGGATCACCGGGCAGTCGACGAGTTATGCCAACATGGCCCGTCTGATGGCAACCGAAACACAAAATGTCGGTAAATTTGCGAAATTTCTCAAGGCGCTGGGATACCTCGCGATCGCCGTGTCGATCGGGTTGACGTGGTACGTCGGCATCCGGAGTGCGATGGACGCTGAGTTTGGCTGGCAGAAAGCCAATGCCATCAGCGACATGGCTGGGATGACGATGGCGATTATCTTCATTGCCGCCATCGCGTTTATTCCCGTGTTCGGGCAACTCATCGCTGCGGTGCTGATGCTGCTCGATGGTATCGCAGCGTTGGCATGCAACGGGCTCAGCGACAAGCAGAAGCGTTCGACCGCGGCGCAATGGCTGTGTGGCGGTATCACGGGGATCTTGGCGAATATATTCACCCCGTATAAATCGAATCTCGTGATCGACCCGGATGATCCGTGGTCGTATACCAAACAACTGACATCGGACGGTGCCGCGCTCGAGTCACAACCGTTGGGCTTCCGGCAGGGCAATGGGTTGCGGATGAGCATGTCGGCCACCGACTATATCGAGCGCATGCCCTTCCCCGCGACCTGGATGGCGCTGCCCTACTTCTGGCAGTGGAACGGCGAAGACGAGCGCAAAGCGTCGTTCAACTACGCACTGGGCAACACTCAGCAAGAGATGGCATCGCAGATTTCGACCGGGTCGCAGTATGGCCTGTGGAACCGCAACACCAGTTATCGTGACGGCGACAAGACATATACCTATACCAAGACGTCGTCGTTTGTCTTCGTGAATAAATTCGTGCAGACCGGAATCAACCGGACCATGCGCGATGTGATTTTGTCACAGGGAAAAAAAGTCCCCCAGCAGACCTGTTTCATGATCTGGATCGTGTTTTTCCCCTTACCGGTGTGTTTCATCCAAACCCACGCCGATAACGACGCCACGAACCTAAACGAGAGCGAAAAAACCGTTTTCGACATCATGCCGGCGACGATCACCGAATTTGTGTCGTTGCGTGCGCAAGATGACGGATACACCTTTGGGTGGTCGCCGGCCGATGCGAACCCGGCCTTCCCCGTTTTCGCCGATGCCGACAACGACGGGCTCGCCAAGGACCTCGAGCGGAGCAATGGTGGTGCCGACAATACCTACGACACCGACAGCGACGGGGTCGCCGATCGCTTCGAGGTCGCGCGCCGAACCAAACTCAACAAAGCCGACAGCGACGACGACGGCCTCAATGACAGTGCCGAAATAATCTACAACACGAACCCGCTGGCAGCCGACACCGACGGCGATGGATTGACCGACAGTGAAGAAATTGTGCGCATGGTCGACGGTCGGAGGACCGGCGGCTGGGAAGTGGTCTACGCCATCGTCAATGGTGTTCCGCAGACGACGTGGGTCGGTTCAGACCCGACGCAGGCCGATGGCGATGCCGACGGCATCATCGATTTCCGCGAAAAAATCTTGGGCTGGAGCCCCTATGCGAAAAACAGCGGCGAAATCATGGGCATCGCCGGGACGGTACGCGAAGGCATCGTGCCCACGGTCAAGGTCGACTTCGAACGCGGGACGCCCAGCGGCTTCCCCAATACTGGGTATACCGCGGGCGCTCTGACGTGTGACGGTGCCTGCCCGACTGTGACCTACCCCACTATCCCCTTTGTGCCGGTGAGCCCGGGGTCGTTCAACACAGCGGTGCGGTTCGATGGTGCACGCAGCGTGCTGGTCAACCCCGGTGCCGCGCGGGCGTTCAGCAGCGCCTTTACGGTGGCAGCAGCGCTCAAACCCAATACGACGTCGATATGGGCCTGGTCCCGGGTGATGATGGCGCAGAGTGGGCAGTTTTCCATTATCCAGTGGTTTGACTCTGTCCAGGTTTACCTCTCCACCTCGAACGGCATCGTGGCATTGCTCATCCCGGGAGCGCTCGATGCGAACGCCTGGCGTCATTTGGCAGTGACCTACGACGGCGAGGTGGTCACTGGCTATATCGACGGTGTGGAAAAAGCGCGCACCCGGGCACCCGGTGCGCTCATCGACACCGATGCGACGAAAAACAGCATCACCGTCGGCGCGTTGCCTGGTTCGAACGGTTGGCAAGGCGAACTCGATAATCTGGCGGTCTTCGCCGTCGCCCTGCGCCCCAGCGAAATCCGCGATCTGCGCAGCGAGCGCCTCAGCACGGTCAATGATCTGGTGGTGCGACCGGGTGAGCGTATCGTGGCGACGACGACCTTGACCAACAAGCTCCTCGGGCGGTCGCTCCAGGGCTACACGACGGTCGCCCCACTCGCAGCAGTCAACACTGTCGCCGACGGGGTGACGATGATGGGTGCGTATGGCCCCAACGCAGCCAACACACAGGACACGGTCTTTACCGTGCCCGGCAACACGACGGGCACCGCCACGGTGGCGAGTTGCCCGCTGGGAGTCACAGTCGTCTGTGCGAAGTTCGACGAGACGACCCGGACGGCGGGGGTGATGCGCTTCCTCGACGTCGCGACGTATGGTTCGGCGCTGCAGTGTGACGGCATATGCCCGTCGCTGCGTGACGGTGCGTGGAGCTTCGAGACCAATGCCCAGATCCGCACGTCGGCCGACGCCGGGAATGCCCTCGGTTCACACGATTTCACCGCGGCACTGTGGGTTAAACCCGAAGGTCAGGCGACGGTGACCCGCCCACTGGTGCACGCGGCGAGTGGCGGGTTGCGGCTTGAACTGCTCAACGAACGGCCGCAGTTTGTCTATGACGGCGCGGTGTTGACCGCGCCAAGTGCACTGCCCATCGGGAGCTGGTCGCACCTGTTATTCCGGATGCGTGACGGCATCCGTTCGATCTCGGTCAACGGAGTCCCGGTCGTGGCCGATCGGACGACGATCCGGTATGCGGGTGGGTTCGGCCAGTTGTACATCGGTGCGAGCGTCGACGGGCGGTCGTTGGCGTTGGCAGCACTGCGGGATCTGCAGATCTATCAGCGTGCGCTCGACGACGCCGAGATCACCGCCGTGGCTGCGACCTGCGACGATGGTCTCTTGATCGCGTGTGCGGGGTATACGGGCAGTCTGTCAGACCAATCACGCCACGGGATCCAACAACTGGTCACCTGGAGCTGTACCGGTTGTAGCGCGACCGCCGGTGTGGCAGGGATCGCCGGCAGCGCGCTGCTCCTCGCGAGTGACGGACTGCGCTTGCCCGACGGCTATGCGGCACTGCTGTCGAACCACGACTTCACGGTCAGCCAGGCGGTGCAGGTCAGCAGTGCCTCGCAGCCGGTGTTCACGACCGGGGCAGCGACGACCGGCGGCAATCAGCTCCGTGTCTTTGTCGACGGCGGGACAGCCACCGCGACGCTTGGTGGCGTCACAGTGACTGCCGGGACCGTCAATGCGGGCGCGTGGTATGTCTTTTCGGTCCGTCAGAAGAGCGGGGTGTTGACCCTGAGCGTGCATGGGCTCTCGGGTTCGACGGTGACCACGACGCGCGGTGTGGCGACCGCGCCGTTGTTGCAGCGTGCCCAGGCGCCGCTCCAATTCGGCGCGAGTGGGAGCAAGATCGACGCGGCACGGGTATACCGCAGCGCGGTCGATGATCGAACCCTCGACGCCGTCGCGCGCTTGTTGTTGCGGGGCAACAGCGAGTTGCGGGTGAATCAAGCCCCAGTTTCAGAGACCGTCGATATCGCCGTCGACACGCGCAACAAAGTCGTCAACCCAGACCCCAACTTCGAACGGCTCGCCGGGGCGTGTGATGGCGCACTGGCAGCGGTCTGTCTGCCGTTCATCGCTGCCTACCCCAGCGAATATGCCTCGGTCGTGCGGGGCAAGACGGTCACGCAGTCGTCGAATTATCAGAACGCCTACCCGGCGACCAACGCCATCGACAACAACCGGGGAACGTTCAACCACACCTTGTACGACAACAAACCGTACTGGCAGATCGATCTAGGCAGCAGCCAAGACATCCGTTCGGTGACGGTGTTCCCCCGCAACGACTGCTGCGGTGAGCGGATCGTCAACGCCATGGTCTTTTTGACCGACACCGACTTGGGTGATTCGCGCGACATCGCGGCGAACAAGACCGCGACCGTGCGGGCCTACGACGGCTCACAGGCGTGGAAGATGATGAACTGCAACACGCAGTCGGCGTGTGCGCTGGGGTGGGCCGAACGCCGCGACGTGACCTTTGCCGCAGGGACAAGGGCGCGCTATGTACGCATTCAACTCGACGCGACGCAGTATCTCCACCTCGCCGAGGTCCGCGTCAACAACAAACCCATCGACCCTTGCGACGACACGGCGAGTTGCCCGGTGTTGACCGAAGGCGGCGCGGATTTTTCGGGTGCCAAGTACATCGCCATCGACCCGCCGACCAGTGCGGCGGCATTCGAAGGGTCAGCGGCGAATTTCACCGTGATGGGTTGGTTCAAATTCAAGAACGTCGACGGTGATCAATTGATTCTGCAGGATGTGGGGCCGTACGGCACCAACAGCGGCCTGCATCTGTTGGTCCGTGGGCGCAAGTTGATGATGGCGTATTACAACAACGACATCGTCGGCGCGACGACCCTGACTCCCGGCGTGTGGTACCACGTTGCATTCGTCAAAGACGGGGCGAAACGGACGATCTACCTGAACGGGCAGGTCGACATGACCCAGGCGGCGGGTGGGTACCTCACCGATGTGCGCCAGTTGACCATCGGGCGCACGTTGAACGCGACGGTGCGCGATTTCCAGATTCTCAAGACGGCGGTGTCGGCGGCCGAGTTGAGCCGTACCTATGCGGCACCGTCGCTGAATCTCGAATTCCCGTTCGACGAGCCTGCGACCACGCTGCAGTACGGCGACGTGCTGACGAGCGGGCTGCGGTTGGTCTGTGAAACGTTCTGCCCGCTGAGTGGGATCCCCGGTCGTGACGACCGCGGAGTGCGGCTCGATGGGAAGCGTGTGCTGACCGGCGATGCTAACACGAGGACATA
>JBJOJU010000332.1:0-6574 GCA_046046485.1 Chloroflexota bacterium
CGTAGGCAGCCAGCAGGGCGAACCCGGGGTAGATGGTAGGCAAGTAGCGCCGCATGATGTAGATGTAGGTCTGGCTACTCGTGCCGTACGAGAGCTGGATGAACACGACTGCAGTCAGGAGTGTCACCGCCAGCCAATACCAGTGCCGACGGTCGATGCCGCGCCAGAGCAAGACGACGACGCCGATGAAGACCATTTCGATGCCGAAGGGCGAGATGTACCACCCCACCCGCACCAGATTCGCCATCGAATTCGCGTACATGTCGCGGAGCGGGGCGCTGTCGACGGTTTTGCCGCGCAGCGCTGCGACGAGCTGCGTGACCCCACCGGCGATGACGTCGGGGTGGGTCGGCGGGGTAATCGGAGCCCCGATGTACCCCTGCAGCGCCAGACAACTGCCGGTCGGTGTGGTGCGCTGCGCGCTGTTCATGCATCCTAATGCGTCAAAAACTACTTGCGTCGTCAGGATTTGCGGGCGAATGAGGTAGGCATACAGGATCGCCGCCCCGAGTACGACGGCTGCGACCCGTCCGGCGACACGCCGCCACGGGGCCAATCGCGTCGCGATAGTGGTCAGGAGGGTCGGGTGGCGGCGCAGCCAGACCAAAGCCGCGATCACCAGCAGCACGACGAACAACTCTGCGAGGATGCGCGGATAGTTCCAGTCTGCACCGGGGATGCTCTGCGCCGGGCATGGTTGGTAGGTAATCGCCGAGCATGGCCGCTCGCGGTAGACGCGTTGCAGCGCCGGCGTCAGGAGCGGGTAGACGGCGAGTGCGCTCAGCGCAGTCGATTGCAGCGGGGCGAAAAACGTGTCGAGGAAGTAGCCACGCGACAGCGTCAACAGATGCACCAGACCATGGGTGCCGGTGAGTGCCAGCCCGCCCACCGTCCAGCGCAGTGTGCTGTCGGCCGTGGGTCGCAGCCACTGCCAGAGCAACCAGGCTGCGAAGGGCAGCAGGACAAACACAAAATCGAGTCGCGCCAACAAAAACTGCCCGGCTGCCAGGCCGATGAGGAGTGCAGGTAGGCGTTTGGAGTGGCGTGTCGCGGTGCCGCTGACCTGGGCGATGCCGTAGACGATGACGAAAAACAACCACTGGGCCGTGGTTTCAGACATCGGGTAGCGGCTGAACCAGACCTGCACGCCGTTGAGCGCCAACAGCAGCATGGCCAAAACCCCCACGGCTGGCCCAAACAGTGCCCGACCGGCCATCCCCACAGCCCAGACCCCCATCACTCCGGCGAGGCCGGTCGCCAACAGCCCGAGCTGCACGCCGAAAACGGCGACGAAGACGGCGATCCAACTGGGGTAGAGGTGGAGGAATTGTGGTGTATACGCACCCGACTGCGCGTCGGTGGGCGACACGAACAAGCCGGCCAGACGCATGCGCGTCGAGACAAACCGGTCCGCCGATTGGACGCCCAGCAGGTTCGACCAGCCCTGCGCGGCGTCGGCGTCGGTTTCGCGCCGGCTGGCCAAGTCGGCTACGATGGCATCGTGTTGCACAATGCCGCCGGTGCGGGCAATCGCAAACCCCGTGTTGGCATAGACGCCGGCGTCGCGCCCGCCGAAGATGACTTCGCTGGGGGTGCCGTTGAGGATGAGTGTGACAAAGAGAATGCCGAGGGTGGCGAGGATGTGCCATTGGCGGTATGCATCCGAGATGGTGAGCACGCCCAGACCGATGCCGTGTCGACGGGCGTACCACACGCCGCTGCCCGCCGCGATCAGGACGACGCATGCAAGCACGGGGAGGGAAAAATACCCCACTGCAGCGCTCAGCACGGCGCAGCCGCCGATGATGACCATCCCCAGCGCGGCGGCCTCGAAGAGCGCATCGGTCAGATCGGTGGCGCCACTGAGGCAGCGTGCCAACGGCCATCCGGTACAAATCACGGCTCCGAGCGCCAGACCAAGCAGTACAATACTCACCAAATCCCTCCGGCAAGCGATTCTGCGTATTGTAGCACGCAGCGTTTTCGCACCGCCCATACGCCGAACGGAGCGCTGCAGGCACACTGCCCAGCGCGTGGGGGTACCCGCAGTGCACCGTGCGGTCGTCGCTGGGGTGTTTTCTGCATCATATGCCGATGGAGCGCATTCCAATGCCTTTTCAACCGACGCTGCTGGGCAATACTTGACAATGCTGCGGTTCCCTCATAGAGTGAAAAAAGGGTGCGCCCCTTCCGAGCTAGAGGAAGTTCAATGTCGAAATACGTGGTGATCGTCGAATCGCCGGCAAAAGCGAAAACGATTGAAAAATACCTGGGAAGTGATTATATCGTGCGGGCTTCGGTGGGCCACGTGCGTGATCTGCCCAAGGGCGAAGGCAGTATCGATATCGACAACGGCTATAAACCGTTTTATGTAGTGAGCCCCGGCAAAGAACAAGTCGTGAACGATTTGGGCAAACTGGTGAAAAAAGCCTCGGTCGTCTATATGGCGACCGACCCTGATCGCGAGGGCGAAGCGATTGCCTGGCACATCGTCGATGCCATCGACATCCCCAAGAAAACCCCCGTCCAGCGCGTTTCGTTCACCGAAATCACGCCCACTGCGGTGCGTGAGGCGATGCAGCACCCGCGGTCGATCGACATGGATCTGGTCAACGCACAGCAGGCGCGCCGGGTCGTCGATCGCTTGATGGGCTACGGGCTGTCGCGGGTGCTGTGGGATCGGGTGCGGCGTGGGTTGTCTGGCGGTCGGGTGCAATCAGTGGCGGTGCGCTTGGTGGTCGAGCGCGAAAACGAAATCCGCGCGTTTGTGAAGCAAGAATTCTGGTCGATTCTCGCGGACCTGCGCCAGTTGATGCCGGGTGCGATGGCGTTCCGCGCCAAGATGACCGAGATCGCCGGTAAGAAGATGGACAAGTTCCACATCGGCACCGAAGCTGCCGCCGGCGATATCGTCGCGGCGCTGCAGAATGCCCAGTGGCGCGTCCAAGCCGTCAATGTGCGCGAGACGCGTCGCAACGCGCCGCCGCCGTTCATCACCAGCACCCTGCAGCAAGCAGCATCGTCGGCATTGGGGATGTCGAGCAAACGCACCATGGCCGTCGCCCAACAGCTCTACGAAGGCATCGATATCGGTGGCAGCGAGGGCAGCGTCGGTTTGATTACCTACATGCGTACCGACAGCGTCAATGTGTCGAAAGAAGCCCAAGAAGAAGCTCGGGCGTATATCCGCCAGAAGTACGGCGCCGAGAGTGTACCCGCCAAGCCCAACGTCTACACGACCAAATCCAAGAGCGCCCAGGAAGCCCACGAAGCCGTACGCCCGACGCTGACGGCCCGTGCACCCGAGACGCTCCGTGCCCACCTCGACCGTGACCAGTATCGACTCTACGAACTCATCTGGAAGCGGTTTGTCGCCAGCCAGATGGCGCCTGCGGTTTTCGACGCCCAGACCGCCGATATCGCCGCGGGCCGTGCGTTGCCGGCTGACCCGACGGCAGCTGGCGAGTACACCTTCCGCGCCACCGGGCTCGTGCTCAAGTTCGCCGGGCACCTGATCTTGCGGATGGACGCCGAGGCCGAGAGCGAGGGTGACGACGACGAAGAGAAAAACAGCAAGCTCCCGGCACTCCAAGTCGCCGAAGCGCTGGGACTCGATGCGCTCAAACCCACCCAGCACTTCACGGAGCCGCCACCCCGCTACAAAGACGCCACACTCATCAAAGAGCTCGAACGCCTCGGGATCGGCCGGCCGTCGACCTACGCGACCATCACGTCGACGATCGTCGAGCGTAAATACGTCGAAATCATCAAGGGCAACTACGTGCCCACGGCGCTGGGCGAAACGGTCAATACGATCTTCGTCAAAGATTTCGAGCTCATCGTCGACTACCCCTATACGTCGCGGCTCGAAGACCGTCTCGATCTGATTGCCGAGGGCGAGCAGCAGTGGGTGGCAGTCGTCGACGAGTACTACAAGGCGTTTCTGGCAGCACTCGAAAAGGCGAAACGCGACCGGGTCGATACGTCGATCGGCATGGCGTGCCCGAGCTGCGAAGAAGGGCAATTGGTCATCAAGTTCGGTCGCGACAGCGAATTCGTGGGCTGCTCGCGCTTCCCCGATTGCACGTTCACGACCGACTTCAAACGCAGCAGCGAGGGCCAAATCGAGCTGACCGCAGCGACGAACCTGCCCTTCGAAGGAGTCGAGTGTCCGGTGTGCAAGGGGCCGATGATCAAGCGAAAAGGCCGCTTCGGCGAGTTTCTGGCGTGCATGGGCTACCCGGCGTGCCGAGGCACCCAACGCCTCGACAAAAACGGTCGGCCGGTCCCACCCCCCGAACCGACCGGGGTGACCTGCCCCAAGTGCAGCAGCCGCGAGTTGCTCAAGCGAAAAGGCAGCTTCGGTCGGCCGTTCTATGGCTGTGCCGGCTACCCCGATTGTGACTACATCGTCAATGATCTCGACGAAGTCGCCAGCTACGACCCCGCCGTCGAAGCCGCCAAGACGCCCAGCCGCCGCACGATCGCGGCTCGTGCTTCTGCCGAGCGCAACGCCAAGAAACCGGCTGCCAAGACGACGACGCGCCGTACCGCAACCGCTTCGAAGACGACGAAGCCTGCTGCGAAATCCACTGCGAAACCTGCGGCGAAGGGAGCAGCGAAAGCAGCTCCGAAAGGCACGGCGAAACCTGCTCCGAAAGCAGCGACCAAATCGGTGACCACGGCAGCAGGAACAGCTACATCCAAGACGGCAGCGACGGCGAAAACGGGAGCAACGAAGGGAGCAGCGAAAGCAGCTCCGAAAGGCACGGCGCAAGCCGCTCCGAAAGCGGCAGCGAAGAGCGCCAGCAAATCTTCTGCTACGGCGAAGCGCACGACCGCGAAGCGGAGGACTGCCAGCAGCGATTCCGCCGAATAGCCCGTACCTTTTTGCCCTGCTGTGACGGTATGTCGGATATGCAGGAGCAAGGAGGATACGATGGCGACGACGACAACCGACAAACTCATCCGCGGCGCGATCTGGGCGGTGCTCTGCACCGGGGTCGCGCTGATTACGTGGAGCGTGGTCTTTCCCGCCCCGACGTCGACGGTGCTGGTCGATGCACCCGACGCCGGGCAGGGAGTGCCCGACGGCGCCGCATCCGAATACCCGACCGTGCCTGATCCGACCGCTGCCCCCGAGACCATCGTGTATGTGACCGGAGCGGTCGAACGCCCCGGGTTGTATGCGTTGACGTCCGACGCCCGGGTCGGTACCGCAGTGACCGCAGCGGGTGGGTTGACCCCCGACGCGGCCTACGAACACGTCAACATGGCCGCGCACATCAGCGACGCAGCCCACATCCACATCCCACGCCGCGACGAGGATGTTGCTGTGACTGCACCGCCGGCCCCAGGAGCAGCGGGTAGCGCGTTGGTATCGGTCAACGACGCAGATGCGACCCAGCTGGCGAGCCTTCCCGGTGTCGGTGCCAGCCTCGCCGAACGGATCATCGCGTATCGCACTGAGCATGGGCCGTTTGCATCGCTGGCGGATCTCGATGCCGTGTCGGGGATCGGGAGCGCGCTCCTGCGTCAACTCGAGCCGTTGGTACGTTTTTGAACCGCTATAATAAAGCAGACATATGCGAAAAATTTGCTCTGATCCGGCAGGCACGGTGTGGTGTTTTGCGAAACCGGAAGGGCTGTGACACCGACAGGAGTTGCCCATGCTCACCACCACCCGCCGGACACGAATCGTCGCGACCATCGGTCCCGCGACCGAATCGCCCGCCCAACTCGATGCACTGATTGCCGCGGGGATGAACGTCGCGCGCATGAATTTTTCACACGGTACCCACGCCGACCACGCGCGGCGCATCGCCGATGTGCGGGCTGCTGCTGCCCGTGCCCATCGCCCGATCGCGATTCTGCAGGATCTGCAAGGCCCCAAGATCCGCACGGGGAGCCTGGTAGGCGGGCAGGCGGTGACCCTCGATCCCGGTGCCGAATTGGGCATCACCATCGAGCCCGTCGCTGGTACTGCGCAGCGGGTTTCGACGACCTATACCCACCTACCGGCCGATGTCCAGGTGGGCGACCGCATCCTCGTCAGCGATGGGTTGATCGAGTTACAGGTCCTCGCGGTGTCGTCGACCGAGGTGACGACGCGGGTCGTCGCGGGCGGTGAGCTGCGCCAAAACCAAGGCATCAATCTGCCCGGCGTGGCCGTCAGTATCCCCGCATTGACCGACAAAGACCGCGAAGATTTGACGTTTGGGTTGCAGCACGGGGTCGACTATGTGGCCTTGTCGTTCGTGCGGCGAGCAGCCGACATGCGCCTCATCCGCGATGCGATTGCCCAGCAGGGTGCGACGGTCGGTGTCGTCGCCAAAATCGAGAAACCCGAAGCACTCGACGACCTCGACGCCATCTTGCAGCTCTGCGACGGGGTGATGGTCGCTCGCGGCGATCTGGGCGTCGAGATGCCCCCCGAAAAAGTGCCACTGGCCCAAAAACGCATCATCGAGGCCGCCAACCACATGGGGGTACCGGTCATTACGGCCACCCAGATGCTCGATTCGATGATCCGCAACCCGCGCCCGACCCGTGCCGAAGCCAGCGACGTCGCCAA
>JBJOJU010000012.1:0-4877 GCA_046046485.1 Chloroflexota bacterium
TCGTCGTCGGCATCGGCATCGGCAAGGTCGGTGCCTATGCCAACTACTTCCTCGAGCTGTATGCCGGGCTAATCTGGGTGGCGACGTGTCTGGTGGTCATGGCTGCAGGTGCAGAGAAAACGCGCCAGCGCTGGCTCGCTGTCGCGCTGGTTGCCCTGTGTAATCTGGCGGTCCTGCGCTTTTATCCGCTCTGGAGTGAAACCTACCCGAAACCCTACGGAATGATCGAACAGCAACGCCCGCCACGTCTGGTCGTGGGTGGGTACGGCGTGCTGCAAGACTACCGGCGTGAGGGGCAGATCTTGGCGGCCAATGCCGTCACCAATGCCGATTTGACCACCGCCATCCGTGCAGCCGGGACCGAGGTCTACACCGACATGCCCGCCATCGCCGCCCAAGCCGATGTGCGCGCGCCCATGCAGGTCTTCGAACACCGCCAGCTCCTCGACGCCGGCTTGTGGGACCAAAAACCCCTGCTGCGCCGCCTCGCCAACGGCGAGATCCCCATCGTCGTGCTCGACTACTTGGGCAACTGGATGACCCCCGAATCGATTGCCCTCATCACCACCCGCTACGCCCAGAGCGGCTCGCGGGGGAGTTACGACGTGTACCAACCCATCGCGACCGGCGCACCGTCACACGTCGAAGCCCGCTTCGGCACGCTCGTCGTCGACCGCCTCGCCATCGCCGCGCCGATGTTGCAGCCCGCCTACGAACCGGGGAGCACCGTCCCCGTCGTGCTGCGCTTCAGCGGCAGCGGCGACAGTTCCGAGCAGACCGTGACACTACAACTCACCGACAGCACCGGCGCGACCGTCGCCCAGCGTCGTCAAACGTTGTTCGCCGGTGCCCTCAGCGCCGCCGATCTGGCAGCGGGACCGCTCGAACACCTGCAGGCGCTCCGTATCCCCCGCCGCGTCGGCGCCGGGACCTATACCCTGGCGGTGAGCATCGACGCGGCGGCACCGATTGCTATCGGGATCCTGCCGGTCGCGCCGGCCGGTGGGGTGATGCGTGGGGAGCCTGCCTACCTCATCCCAGCGGCTTTTATGGCCTATATCGCAGCGCACGGTGGGGAAAATATGTACGGAATTCCCCACATGCCGGCGATGCCGTTTGCCGAAATGACCATTCAGTGCTTCACCACGCGCTGTCTGATTCTCCCCACCGGATCGTCGTCGGTCGAACCAGCGCCCTTGGGGGAGTGGCTCCGTGGCGCCACGGCCCTCCTCCCGCCGGCAGTGGGCGACGATGCATACCACTTCGAGCGTGTCATCGCACAGTCTGGCTTGTACGAAGGCACTGCCTACGCGCCGACCGATCAGGCACGCAGTGACGGCGCAACCAGTGTCTGGCTGCGCCGTGAAGTGTTGCTGCGGTTCGACGACGAGGTCGTCACGGTCGCCGACGGCGGAGTCCGCCTGCTGCGGTTGCCGGGGATTCCGTATCGCTGGGGGGTGGAGCGCTAGCGCTCCGACGGTGCTCCCAGTGCGTCGCGGAAGATGCGTACCGCCTGGTGCACGTGGTCGTCGGTCACCACTAAGGGTGGGATAAAGCGCACCACATTGTCGTACGTGCCGCAGGTCAACAACAGCAACCCAAGCTCGCGGCACGCGGCCAGCGTGCGGCTCGCCAACGCGGCATCGGGGGCACCACTGGGGGTGACCAGCTCGACGCCCACCATGAGGCCCATGCCCCGCACGTCGCCGATGCGCGGGTCGTTTTGCTGGAGCTCGGCGAGTTCGCCCTTGAGCACCGCGCCCATCGCCGCCGAGTTTTCAACGAGCCGCTCTTCGACGATGACCTCGAGCGTCGCCACCGCCGCGGCGCATGCGACAGCATTGCCGCCGTAGGTGCCACCGTGGGTGCCGGGGTGCCATTTGTCCATGATGTCTTTGCGGGTCATCACCGCCGAGAGGGGCAGCCCCGAGGCGATGCCCTTGGCGGCCACGATGATATCGGCGGTGACGCCGTAGTGTTCCATGGCGAAAAACTTCCCCGTGCGCCCGAACCCGGTCTGGACTTCGTCGGCGATCAGCATGATGCCGTATTTGTCACAGATGGCTCGCAGCCCCTGCATAAACGATGCCGGTGGCACCACATAGCCACCCTCGCCCAACACCGGTTCGATAAGTATCGCCGCCACGTCGTGTGGGGTGGTATTGGCATGCAAGATGTGCTCGACGCGTTCGAGCGGGTTGCCACAGCAGCCCCCGTCGTGCGGTGCCGCCGCCGACATCCCTGCCCGATCTTTCCCCGCCGCTTTCGCGATGGCACAGCTGAAACACCCGGCATACGGCGCGACGTGCACCCCCGATGGCAGCGGGGCATAGCCGCTGCGGTACTTCCCTTTGCTGGTGGTGAGTGCCATCGCGCCGGACGTGCGTCCGTGGAAGCTGCCGTCGAAGACGATGACGTCGGTGCGCCCCGTCGCATGACGCGCCAGTTTGAGGGCCGCCTCGACTGCCTCGGCCCCCGAATTACTGAAGAAAAACGAATCGATCCCCGCCGGGACGACCTGGCGCAACGCTTGCACCAAACGCAGCATCGGCTTGTGATAGATGATGTTTGCTTGGCCGTGCAGCAGCAGCCCGGCTTGTTCGCGGATCGCCGCCACAACCCTCGGGTGGCAGTGCCCGGTATTGGTGACGCCGATGCCGCAGGTGAAGTCAAGGTACTGCCGCCCGTCGTCGCCGTAGATGTAGACGCCTTCGGCGCGGTCGGCCACGATGTTGGTGTAGCGTGCCCAGACGGGCGACAGATGTTGCGTTTGTTCCTGCAGGCTCATGCGCGCGCCTCCATATCCAAAATCACTTTCATGTTCCGGTGGCTGGCAGCAAACGCCGCCATCGCGTCGTCGAAGCCGTAGGTGGCATGGATCAACGGCGCGGTCTCGATCAAGCCGCGTTAGAGCAGCCGCAGGGCAGCAGCAAACGGGCCACAGCGCGAGCCGATGAGCTGGATTTCGTCGACGACCAACATCGTCAGGTCGAGCTGGGTCTCGGCGGCGACGGTGCTCTTCATCACCAGCCGGCCGCGCGGGCGCACCAGGCTCCGTGAGGTTTTTAGCCCATCGGGGTTGCCGGTGACATCGACGACGACGTCGTACCAGCCGCTGGCGGCGGTTGCGCCGACGGTGCGGATACCCTGGCGGTGCAGGAGATCCCAGCGCTCGGGGTGGCGACCGACGACCGTCACGTCGCAGCCCGGCAATCGCAAGACCTGGGCAATCAGCAACCCGAGTTTGCCGTCGCCCACCAGGGCGACGCGGTCGGTCGGGCGCAGATGGGTCTGATCGAGGATCTCGAGCGCTGCCGCCAACGGCTCGACGAAGACCGCCTGGTCGTCGGTGACCCGGTCGGGCACGACGTGCAGACAGTCGGTGGGCAGGCTGCAGATGTCGGCCATGCAGCCGGCACGGGCATAGATCCCCAGCGTGGTGCGGTTGGGGCAATGTGGGTCGTCGCCGCGCAGACAGGTCGGGCACTTCCGGCAAGCGGCGTTGATCTCGCCCACCACCCGTTTGCCCACCCAGCTCTCATCAGCGCAGGCGACGACGACACCGACAAACTCGTGCCCGAGGATGCCGTTGAAGCCTTTATACCCACGCGTGATTTCGATGTCGGTGTTGCAGATGCCCGCTTTCGTGATGCGAATCAGCGCTTCGCCGTCACGCAACACCGGGTCGGCGTAGTTTTTTTCCAGTCGAAGGCTGCCGTCGAAGACCACCGCGCGCATAGCATGTTCCATTCGTATTCAGAGAAAAGGCTCAGCGAAACAGCCGTTCGGCGTTTTTGTAGTACACCTTGGCCAAGACATCGTCGGGCAGGTACAACCCATAGATCTGCCAGCGCCCCTGGGGCGGCGCACCGGGGATATGCGAGTAGTCGAAGTACTCGTCATCGCTCTCGAGGAAGCGGTAATACAGCTGGTACATCGCTACGTCGACGGGGATATCGGTACCGAACACGATCCGGTCGGCGTATTTGATGAAAAACTTGCGCGCGCTGTAGGGTTGCCGCCCCAGCTCGGCGATGCGGGCCGAAAAGTCAATCGACACATTGGGGCAGGCATCCAGCCACTGGCTCACCCAGCCCAGGTTTTCGGCGTAGCAGCCGACGTGCGCGATGATGAACTTGGTGCCCGCGTGGCGCACTGTGACGTTTTTGAAGGCATTGAGAATCGACAACACCGGTGGGAACGTCGGCGCCGGGAAGTGCCAATCGGGATGGGCGTGCAGCTCTTCGTAGCGTTCGTTGTGGGCGTCGATCGGGTCGAAAAACGCAATCGGATCGCCGACGTGCACCAGCACCGGCACGCCCATCTTGCCCGCCATCGCCCAGATCGGGTCGAGTCGGGCGTCGTCGACCTGCGCCAGCACGCCCTCGGCGTTTTTGATGTGCAAGCCGAACGGTTTCCAGATTTTCAGACCGGCGACCCCGTCGAGCACCTGCTGGCGGAACTGTTCGGCGGCCCACTGGGGGAACTCGTCGCCCATCACCTGCCACTGCTCCCAGTCGACCCCGCCGAAGAGTTTGACCCGGTCGGGCACCTGCAAGGCGAAGTGGTTGCGATGGCGCTGCCGCATCTCGTCGCCCCAGCCGCCGTCGAGGTCGACGATCCAGCGCACATGTGCCCGATCGAGCACATCGAGAAACTCACGGATCGGCTTTTCATGCCAAAACCCACCGAACACCGAGCAGAGGTGATTATGGGCGTCGATGACGGGGAAGCGTGGGGTGGCCACGGTGGTCGCCTTGGTGACCAGCTGTGGTCGCGGTAGGTAGGATTCGATATTCATGCTGACCTCATAGTCGCAGCGAACGGCGCAGATTGTGGATTGATGTGGGTATTATCATACAACCCATGACACGGTA
>JBJOJU010000284.1:0-2504 GCA_046046485.1 Chloroflexota bacterium
GACGGCGACGGCGATGACCAGGTAGACCACCAAGGAACGGCGTGTGCGGGGTGTTTTTGTCATGGTGGTCCTCTGTGTAGCCCTCAGACCCGCCAGGCGGGGTGGCGGTGCATCCGGTCGCGGAGTGCGGTTTTTTCGTCAGGTGAAAGCCACGCCATCGTGACCGCGTTGTCGATGAGACGGCAAATGGTTACCGCGTCGCAGCCGTGGTGGGCATGCAGGGCGACATATTCGTCGACGAGGGGGTTGTGGAACATACGTGGGTCGTCGGTGTTGATCGACACGAGTAACCCCGCGCGCAGGTACGCGCCGATGGGGTGGCTGGGGTGGTCGGCGATGACCCCGGTACGCACGTTCGACAGTGGGCAGCATTCGAGCGCAACCTGGTGCGCCAGACAGTGGGCGACCAGGGTCGGGTCTTCGGCGGCACGGGCGGCGTGGCCGATGCGCTCGGCCTGCAGCGCCTGCAGCGCTCCCCAGATGCCGGCCGGCCCGGCCGCTTCGCCGGCGTGGACGGTGGTGTGCAGGCCGTAGCTGCGGGCCAGTGCAAAAACGGGAGCGAACGGCTCGGGCGGGTAGTCGTGTTCGGAGCCGCCCAGCCCGATGCCGATGACCCCCAGGTGGCTGAGAGTTGCCACCTCGTGCACGGTGGCCGTGGCACGCTCGATGGGCGAATCACGGACGACGTCGCAGATGAGGCGCACCGTGACCGCGGGGCACTGGTCGAGACCTGCGCGCAAGGCGGTGGTGATTTCGGTGATCGAAAAGCCCAAGCGGCGGAAATCCGTGGGCGAGTAGTGGGCCTCGACGTACCAGATGTTTTGCGCCGCGTAGTCGTGGGCGACGGCGGCACCGATGCGCACAAAGTCATCGAGGGAGCGGATGAAACGATTTTTCCACACCCATGTCTGGAGAAAATGGGGGAAATCAGAGTACTGCATGCGCTCGCTGAGTGCCGCCAACGTGGGGACACTCGGGTCGCCACCGTACTGCTGGATGAGCTCCCACAGGGTCTGGTGGGGGATCGACCCTTCCAGGTGGACGTGGACCTCGACCTTGGGGATTTGGGCACACCAATCGCGAAACGGCGTGGTGGTATCGGCTGTCGTCATCGGTCCTCGGAGTGCAATAGACGATTCGGTGGGAGAAAACCGTCGGTTTTCTCCCACCGAATCCATCTCAGGTGCCTTCTTGCCAGCTGTGCAGGTAGTGATCTTGCTCGGCGGTGAGGGCGTCGTACTCGATGCCCATGGCCTGCAGCTTGATGCGGGCGATCATCTGATCGAAGCTCTGGGGCAGCGTGTGCACCACTTTGGCCATGGTGGCGGCGTTTTTCGCCAGCTGCTCGGAGGCGAGCGCCTGATTGGCGAACGACATGTCCATCACCGCAGGGGGGTGCCCTTCGCCGGCGACCAGGTTGACCAAGCGGCCTTCGCCCAGCAAGTGGAACTTGCGACCGTCGGCGTGGACATAACTGGTGACATGGGTGCGGGGTTGTTCGGTGCGCACCGCCAGGGCTGCCAGGGCGGTGACGTCGATTTCGACGTTGAAATGGCCGGCGTTGGCTAGCACACAGCCGTCTTTCAGCGACTCGAGGTGTTCGGCGCTCACGACGGTGCGATTGCCGGTCACGGCCACGATGACGTCGGCGATGCGGACTGCGGCGTGCATGGGCATGACGCGGTAGCCGTCCATCGCGGCTTCGAGCGCCTTGACCGGGTCGACTTCGGTGACGACCACCAGTGCGCCCAACCCAGCGGCGCGGGCCGCCACGCCACGGCCACACCAGCCGTAGCCGGCGACGACCACGGTGCGCCCGGCGAGCAGCAGGTTGGTGGCGCGGATGATGCCGTCGATGGCGCTCTGGCCGGTGCCGTAGCGGTTGTCGAACATGTGCTTGGTCTGCGACTGGTTGACAGCGATGACGGGAAAGGGCAGGACGCCCTGGGCTTCCATCGCTTTGAAGCGCTTGACGCCGGCGGTGGTCTCTTCCGTTGCGCCGACGGGCAGGTGGGCGGGGTTGATGCCGCGTTGGAGCAGGGCACTGGTCAGATCGGCGCCGTCGTCGCAGAGCAGATTGGGTTTGAGGTCGAGGGCGATGTTGACGTGCGAGCGGAACATCTCGAGCGATTCGCCGCGGATGCCGAAGACGGGGATTTCGTCGTGCATCACCAGCGAGGCGGCGACGTCGTCTTGGGTCGACAGCGGGTTCGACGCGACCAGGGTCACATCGGCGCCGCCGGCCGACAGTGTGCGTACCAGGGCGGCTGTTTTGGCGGTTATATGCAGGCAGACCGATACTTTCATGCCGCGCAGCGGCTGTTCCTTGCGGAAGCGCTCGCGGATGCCCAATAGCACGGGCATGTCGCCTTCGTTCCAGTTGATTTTGTTACGGCCGCCCTCGGCCAACCCAAGGTCGGCGATCTCGTAGTCTGCCATGCTGTGACTCCCTGTATGGTGGTGTGGATATGATAACGGAAATTAGGTTATGGGTTAAAGGTTAA
>JBJOJU010000117.1:0-3256 GCA_046046485.1 Chloroflexota bacterium
CAGCCTCTGCTGACACAGATCTGTCGCGACCGCGACACGTTGGTCGCACAGTTGACCGAGCTGGGCTGTCATGTCTTCCCGAGTGTGGCGAATTTCCTCCTGGTGCGCACCCCCGTGGCGGCCACCACGGTGCGCGATGCCTTGTTGGCAGCGGGGATTCTGATCCGCTACTTCCCCAAACCACGGTTGGACGACTGCATCCGCATCAGTGTCGGGACAGCCAGCCAACACGAGCGCCTCCTCGATGTCCTCGATACCACGTTCCGCGCCGCACAGTGACAGAGGGTTCCATGGCACACGACGATCTGAGCAGTTTACGTGCGTTTGCGACCGAATTGGCCTATCTGGCGGGGCGCGTTACCCTGCGCTACTACCAGACCGATTTCGACGTCGAACTCAAATCCGACAATTCGCCGGTCACCATCGCCGACAAAGAAGCCGAACGGTTGATGCGCGAGCTCATCGAGCGCCGCTACCCGCAGCACAGCATCTTGGGTGAGGAAGAAGGCGAAACACGGCCGGGGGCGAGTTTCCGCTGGATCTTGGACCCGATCGACGGGACCAAATCATTCGTGGCCGGTGTGCCCATGTACACCGTCTTGGTGGGCGTCGAACGCGAAGGCGTCCCCGTCGTCGGTGCGGTGGCGATCCCCCCCACCAACGAACTCATCACTGCGGCGCAGGGGCAGGGCTGTCTGTGGAACGGCCGCGCTGCCCGAGCCAGCCGGACGCCCGATCTGCGGCAGGCGGTGGTGTCGACGACCGATGTCCAGCACATGTACGAAGTGGGCAAGGGGCCGGCCTTCGACCGCCTGCGCGGGAGTGTGCGCATGCTGCGGGGCTGGGGTGATGCCTATGGGCACATGTTGGTGGCGACGGGCCGGATCGACGTCATGCTCGATGCGATGATGAGCCCGTGGGATTGTGGTGCACTGGTGCCCATTTTGACCGAGGCCGGCGCGACATTCACCGACTGGACCGGTGTCACGACCATCTACGGCGGTGACGCGGTCAGCACCAACGGGGTTTTGTACCAACAAGTCATGGATACCATCCGCGGGTAGTTGTACGAGAAAGCGAGACTCTCATGCGTGTAGTCGCTCTCATTCTGGCCGGTGGCGAAGGGGCACGGTTGAGCGTGCTTTCGGAAAAACGTGCCAAACCCTCGGTACCCTTCGCCGGCAAGTTCCGTATCATCGACTTCCCGCTTTCGAACTGTGTGAACTCGGGGATTTTCGACGTCGCAGTGCTCACGCAGTACCAGCCGCACTCGCTCAACGGGCACATCGGCAACGGCCGCGCCTGGGACCTCGACCGCGGCGACGGCGGTGTCCAGCTGTTGCAGCCCTACCAGGGCCGCAACGAGCAAGGCTGGTACCAGGGGACGTCGGACGCCGTCTTGCAGAACCTCAACTACATCAAATCGCGGCGGGCAGACATAGTGGTGATATTGTCGGGTGACCACATCTACAAAATGGACTACGCGCCGATGATCGAGTTCCATCTGCAGCAGAACGCAGACCTGACGGTCGGGGTCATGCACGTGGCGCTCGAAGAGACCGACCGCTTCGGCATTATGACGGTCAACGACAGCATGCAGGTGGTCGAATTCACCGAAAAACCGAAAAAACGCGACAAAGGCACCCTGGCGAGCATGGGGATCTACGTGTTCAACACGGATGCCTTGATCCGCTCGCTGACGACCCAAGACGACGGGGTCAACCGCACCGACTTCGGCAAAAACGTCATCCCGTCGATGGTCGCCGAAGACCGGGTGTTCGCCTACCCCTTCGAAGGGTACTGGGTCGACGTGGGCACGATCGATTCGTACTGGAAAACCAGCATGGAGATGATCGACCCCAACCACACGTTGAACCTCTACGATCCGTCGTGGATTATCCACACCCGTTCCGAAGAGCGCCCGCCGGCCAAGATCGGCCCCAACGCGGTCATCAGCCAGAGCATGGTCTGCAACGGTTGCAGTATCTACGGCACCGTCGAACGTTCGGTGTTGTCGCCGGGGGTGTATGTGGCGCCGGGGGCAATCGTGCGCGACAGCGTCATCATGACCGACACCTGGATTGGACCCGGTGCGGTGGTCGACAGGTCGATCATCGACAAGGATGTCGTCGTCGGCGCCAATGCCGTGGTGGGGAACGGGGCCGATTATGACACCCCCAACGCACTGCAACCCGACAAAGTCAACACGGGTATCAACGTGATCGGCAAGGCAGCCCGCATCCCCGCCGATACGATTATCGGGCGGAACGTGGTGGTCAACGCCGAGCGCAACGAGGGCCAGTTCCCCACCAAGAATGTCGTCAGCGGGATGACGATCTAGCCGAAATTCCACTCCACGAGACGAACCACCCCCCACGGTTTCCCGTGGGGGATGTTTTTTTCTCTGCGTACGACTTGCACGCATGGCGTCGACTGCCGGACTGAGGTCGCTCAATCGAGCCCGGGGCGATGCGTGAGCAGCGACGAAATGCGCTGGGCTAGGCTGTGGTACCAGCGTTGGTTGGCGTAGGTCTGGGCGAAATCGGTGGCCGCGGCCGACGGCCCCGGGTCTTGCCCGCCGGCTTTCTCGAGCATATACCAGCGATGCTCCATGATCCAGCGGTACAGGTCGGCCTCGGTGCGCCCGGGGAAGTGTGTCAGAATCCGCTCGGCGCGGATGACCGCCACGACCGGCATGTAGATGTTGTCGTACCAGTCGCTGACGGCTTCGGCGATGGGAATTTCGCGGTTCTGCTCGAGCCCCATGAAATACCGCCGGCCGTTGATATGGCGAATCAATTCGAGGTAGCCACCGCTTTCGCTGAACTCGATGCGCTGTTCGGGCCGCAAGACGTGCAGATTGGTCCACTCGAGGAAGTCGCTGTATTCCTCTTTGAGGGGTAACGCCGCCGCGGTCAACGCCGTGTCCATCGGGATATCGACGATGAGCTCGGTCACGTGGGCATCGATGTCGCGCTGCCCCGCGCGGCGGGCGACCGAGATCCGGTGGTTGCCGTCGCGCACAAAATAGACGTCGCCGATTTTGTAGACGTCGATGGGTGGCAGGTCGATGTACTGCTGGGCGGCTTTGTTGACATTGAGCCAGCGGTCACGGGTGCGATCGCTACGCGGCAGAAAGTGCCGGTCGAAATCGGCGTAGCGCCCTTCGCTGCCGATGATGGCGTCGAGGGGGATTGTCTGGAGGCCCAGGCTGCGTTGCCCGTGGATCTGGAGGCGTTGCCGGACGTCTTCAAAG
>JBJOJU010000162.1:0-4777 GCA_046046485.1 Chloroflexota bacterium
GTTTCGAATGCGACAAAGGCACCTCGTACGCCATGCAACAAGAGTGCAAAGGGCGCGGCGAATGGGCCTTCTGGGATGCGACCCGGGTCGTCTCGATCAAGACCGGCGACGGCGTCATCAACGAATTCCCCTTCTTTACCTTCTTATTCTCGGACCTGCACGCGCACATGTTCGGCTTGCCCATGTTGGTGGGCAGCCTGGGTGTGATGGTCGCATTGCTCCGCCGGCGCCGGCATGCCCGCCTGCTGTGGGATCGTTGGCGCGAGCGGGCGCTGCCGATTGTCTTTTTGGGGATGTTCACCGGGGTCTCGTACGCCACCAACACGTGGGATTACCCCACGGTGTTGGGGATGGCGGTGGTGACCCTGGCGTTGCTGGCGTGGCGTGACCACCAGCAGCGGCCCAATGCCCTGGCCCATGTGACGGGGTTCGTCACTGCCGCTGCAACAGTGTTCGTCCTCTCGAAGCTCTTCGTCTGGCCGTTCAGCCGTTCGTTCGCCAGCGAGTACACCGGGTTTGACCGCTGGACCGGCCCGCAGACGCCGGCGTCGTTGTTCTATGAGCTCTCGGGCTTGTGGGTCTACGCCGCGTTGATCGCCGCCGTGCTGTTCGTGATCCGCATCGGTTGGGTGCATCGGTACGTCGGGTTCGGCTTGTTGCTCATCAATATCGCTGCAATCGCGGCGAGTGTCTATCTGGCGGTGCCGGCGTTGTACGTCGAAGGCTACGCGATGATGCTGCTCGTGGCGCTCATCGCTGCGGTGGTGCTGCGTTCGGAGCGCCCTGCGGTCGGAGTGCCGTTGTTCAGCCGGGCGACGGCCGTGCAGCTCGAGCTGCCGGTCTTTGCCGAGATCGAACGCCGCCCCGAGCCGAGCCGGGCACCGATCGCGCTGGAGACGGTCTTTGTGATGGTGATGGTGCTGGCCGTCTTCGGGATTTCGGCGCTGACCGAGGTGTTGGTCGCGAAATCGGACATCGGCCGCATGAACAGTGTCTTCAAGTTCGGTATGCAGGTCTGGGTCTTCGGTGGGATCAGCGCCGGCGTGCTCATCGCCTGGGCCTGGCAGCAGCTGCGCCGCATGAATGTCGCGGTGCAAGGGCTGTGGTATGCCGTGACCATCGTCGCCGTGGCGGCTGCGTTTGTCTACCCGGTGACCGCGACCCCCGTCCGCATCGCCGAGCGCTACGAGGTCGATGGCCCGTTGTCGCTCGACGGCGAAGCCTACATGCGCAGCGAGCAAGCGACCTGGGGCGAAAACGGCTACAACTTCTCGTTGGCCGAAGACGCCGACGGCATCGCCTGGCTGCGTGCCAATGTGACCGGGACGCCGGTGTTGCTCGAAGCGCACGCCGAAGCCTACCGCTGGATTACCCGTATCGCCACCCATACCGGCATGCAGTCGCTGATGGGCTGGCCGTGGCACGAGCAACAGCAGCGCAGTGTTGCCGATGCGGGCGTGATAATCGACAACCGCAAGCAGGCGATCCAGCGCTGGTATACGTCGACCGATGCGATCCAGACGTTCAAAGAAATCCAGAACTACGGCATCGAGTACATCTACTACGGCCGGATGGAACGGGCGGTCTATGGCGAGCAGTCGGGCACGGCATTCGCCGAACTCGCTGCGTCGAAGCAAATCACCGAAGTCTATCGCGGCGGCGAAACGGTCATCTACCAGGTGCCGCTGCCCGACCACGCGCCGGGTGTGCTCAAACACAGCACCGTGCCGGCCTTCCCGCCGACGCCGCTCCCCCAGAATTCGTTGCTGACCAGCGACAACCAGTCGTTGCCGGCGGTGACGGCACCGGGGTGGAACCCGCTCGAAAACACGGCAGCGATTATCGTGCTGTGGTTGTTGGCGTGGTACCTCATCGGCTTGTTGGGGCTCTTCCCCGTCCTATGGCTGAGCCCGACATACTGGCCGTGGGCTCGGCTCGTCGGCGCGCTGATGTTGGCGTATAGCCTGTGGCTGCCGGTGAGTGCGCGCCTGATGTACAACGGGACGCCGGGATTGGTGGTCGCGTTGCTGTGCACGGTCGCCGTCGGTGTGTGGTCGTTGGTGCGCATCGGTATGCGCAGCCGGCCCGAAACCGATGCCTCGTTGGCGTGGTTTGTGCCGGAGCAGTTCGGGCAGTACCTGCACGACGGGTTGGCCTGGGTGCGTGCACAGTTGTGGGAGCAGCGCCGGACGATCCTGCGCCATGAATTGTTGTTCTTGGGCAGCTTCGCGGTGCTGGCACTCATCCGCATGGCGAACCCGGATGTCTGGCACCCGGTCTGGGGCGGCGAAAAGCCGTTCGAGTTCGGCATTTTGAATGCCGTGCTGCGCAGCCCGGTCATGCCGCCGTATTCGCCGTTCTTCAGCGGTGGGACACTCAATTACTACTACTATGGCTACGTGTTGGTCTCGCTGCCGCTGCGGCTGACCGGGATTGCGCCGGAAATCGGTTTTAACCTGATCTTGGCCACCCTCTATGCCCTGATGTTGACCGGGATCGGCGCGCTGGTCTGGCGTATTGCCAAAGCGCGCTGGGCCTGGGTGTTGGCGGTCGTGGTGACCGGGGTGGTGGGCAACCTCGCCAGTGCCTTCCCGGTCGGTTGGGCACGCGGCTTCGCAGAGGTCATCACCGCGGTCAAAGAAAACGATCTCGCCTACGTGGGTAATGCCCTGGGCGACTGGTTCATCGGACCGAGCCGGGTAATCCCCAGCACGATTACCGAATTTCCTTTCTGGAGCTTCTTGTTTGCCGATCTGCACGCCCACGTCATCGCAATGCCGTTCCTGATGTTGGCGCTCGCACTGGCGTGGTACGCGCTCGAAGAGCAGAAGTTGCCCAGCGTCTGGTGGCTGTTGTCGGGTCTGACCATCGGCGCCCTGGCGATTACCAACTCGTGGGACACCCCGACGCTGGTGGTGATTTTCAGCGGGGCATTGGTGCGGCGCGTCTGGACGAGCGAGCATCGCTGGCGCTTCCCCTTGGCGGTGCTCCAGGGCGCGTTGGTCGCCGGGTTGGCTGTGACGTTCTATCTGCCCTTCTTCCAGCAGTACGCGCCGCAGGTCGGTGCGATTGATCTGGTGAAAACCGCGTCGCCGTGGACCGCGTGGGTCGCGGTCTGGGGGCTGTTCGTCGTACCCACGCTGGTCGTCGCGGCGCTCATCGCCTGGCGGCAGCGCTGGATGCGCGTCGCGGTCCTCGTGGTACTGGGTCTGCTCTTGGTGGCAGGCGTCGCACTCGAATACAAACCAGTGGCGCTGCTGCAGCCGTACCTGGGCAGCCCGAGGTTGTGGCTGGCGGCGCTGGTCGTGGTGTTGGTGCCGGCGTTGTTCCGGCGTGGCAACGACCACAGCGAGTGGTATGGCCTGTGGTTGGTGACCATTGCATGGGGCTTGAGCAACGCGGTCGAATGGGTCTACCTGCGCGACCACATGTCCGAAGGCGACTGGTATCGCATGAATACCGTCTTCAAGTTCGGCATGCAGAGCTGGTTGCTGTTGACGGTCGGCTTGGCGGCGCTGTTGCCCACCCTGTGGCGGCGCATGGCTGAGCACCCACGCGTGCTGACGATGGTAGCGACGACCGGGATGATCGTGCCGCTGGTGTTGGGGCTGACTTTCCCCATCGGGGCGATCCCCAGTCGCATCGACTACAAAATCGACCACGACCTCGGCTTGACGCTCGATGGCTTGGCGTTCATGGAAAACGGCACGTACGACACCTACGATACGACCATCGCCTTCAAACACGACTACCAGGCGATGCAGTGGCTGCGAAAAACCGTCAAGGGCACGCCGGTTGTGTTGCAGTCGAGTATCGAGTTCTATCGTGGGTACGGCGTGCGCATCGCGGCGAACACCGGTTTCCCGACGGTGGTGAGCCCGCTGCACGAATCGGAGCAGCGCAACGGCGATGTCGTCGGTGCGCGTGACGCAGATGTGGTGGAGTTCTACCGCGGTGAAGATCTGCTCGTCAAAAAGCGGATTCTGTCGAAGTACCGCGTCGGCTATGTCGTCGTCGGGCCGATCGAGCGCGCTGCATACGGCGAAAAGGGTACCGCGCTGATCGCCGAAATGCCCGAATTGCGCGAAGTGTATAAAAATGCAGGCACGCATATTTATGCAGTCTCTCCCAATATCATCGCCGTGGCGCCCTATGCGTCGATCGGCGGTGGTGAATCGCGCAACCCGGATGTGGGCTTCCCCATCGACCAGGTCGAGCCGGTCCAAGAGGATCTGTCTGCCTTGGAACAGGCCTATGCCGATAAGCCAGACGACCTGACCATCTTGTTCGACCTGGTCGCGGCGTACCGCCGGAACGGGCGGCTCGAAGAGGCCGTGGCAGTCTTGCAGAAAGGGACCCAGAGCCGACCGGGTGATGTGCCCATGCTGCACATGTTGGGCGACATCGCCATCGAAGCGGGGTTGACCGACCAGGGAATCGCGGCCTATCGAGCGGCGATTGCGGCCAACGACAACCCGGGTAACGTCAACAAGCTCATCAACGGCTACGTGAATGCCGGCTTGCTTGACGACGCGCTGACCGAGGTCAATGCAGCGATTGTCAAGTACCCGACCTTCTTCGATTTCTATGTGACCCGTGGTGGGATCTACAAGCAGCTGGGTGATTACGAGTCGGCGCGGGCCGATTACCGCACATATCTCGAGAAAGCCCCGGAGGATGCGATTTTCCGCGAGGACGTCGCCCGCGAACTCGATAACTTGAATTAGGGAGCACGGGAATGATCAACGACGTGATTTTCCACTGGTTGGTGACGCTC
>JBJOJU010000183.1:0-3232 GCA_046046485.1 Chloroflexota bacterium
GGTGTTGCTCCAACCGGGCGATCGCGTCGCCGCCGACATCATCCCGATGGCACGCAGCGTCGCACAGCGTTTCCCCGCCGAGGTCAAACTCGACATCGCCCGGTTGGGGTGGGACGAGCGACGCGGGATCTCGGTCATCACCGCCGACAATCGGACCATCTTGTTGGGCACGAGTGCCCGCATCGATGAGAAGCTCGCTATCTTGGCCCAGCTCGTCAGTGAGCAGTCGGCGTTCGCCTTCGCCGATGTGCGCTCGATGACGCCCTATTACCGCGACGACATCCCGTTCACCGAGACCATCACACAGACCCTGGTACTCTCCGACACCGTCACCCCACAGCCATAGCAGACGAGGTTTTCTGTGAGCGTACGCACCATCGCCGGTATCGACATCGGGTCGACCAAAATAACCAGCATGATTGCGCAGATGGACGGCGAGCATATCATCTCGGTCTTCGGACACGGCACGGTGCCGGCCCGGGGGATCCAACGCGGGATGGTCGTCAACCTCGAAGACGCGACCCGGGCAGTCCGGGCGAGCATCACCAAAGCCGAACAAATGGCCGGCTACCGCATCGGGTCGGCGTACGTCTCGATCACCGGCAAACACATCAGCACCTTCACCCGCCGCGGCGCCGTGGCGATTTCGCGCGAGTTCGACGGCCGCGTCAACGAAGACGACATTCTGCGCGCGGTCGAAACAGCCCAGGCCGAGCCGTTGTCGCAACAGGTCGAACTGCTGCACGTGATGCCGTTCCGCTACACGCTCGACGGCAACGTCGTGCGCGACCCGATTGGGATGCTCGGCTATCGACTCGAAGTCGACGTCCATCTCGTCGTCTGCGAGGTCGGCGCAATCCAGAATCTCATCACCGTCGTCCAAAACGCCGGCGTCGACATCGACGACGTCGTCCTCCAACAACTTGCTAGCGCCGAGGCTGTCCTCACCGACGAAGACCGGCAGAACGGTGTCGTTTTGGTGGACATCGGCACCGACACCACCGGGGTCGCGTTCGTCGCCGAGGGCAATACCTGGCATACCCACGTCATCCCCATCGGGGGGCATACCATCACCAACGACCTGATTCTGCTCTTTGGGATCAACGCCGCTGCCGCAGAGCAGACGAAAATCTCCGACGGCGATGCGCTCGCGCTCCCCACACGAGCCAGCGACACCATCGTGCTCGAGGGGCAGCACCCCAACGAGCCGGTCACCATCAGTCGCCAACAATTCAACGACGCCATCCAGGCCCGCAGCGACGAACTCATCGACTTCATCATCTACGAGGTGTCGCAGTGCCCGTACCTCGGCGCGTACGCCGCGGGGATCGTGTTGACCGGCGGCGGCGCGCAGCAACGCAACCTCGACGCCCTCTTCTATGACCGATTCAACGCACCGGTCCGGGTGGGCACGACCCTCGATGTCGAGGGGATGAACGACGCCCTCGACACCCCGTCGTACACCACCGTCCTCGGACTGATTCGCTGGGGCTATCGACACGGTCAGAGTGGCAAACACAACCGCGACGAGGGCAGCATGTGGGTCGACACGTACGAGCGCTTCAAAATGTGGTTACGCGAATTTTTGCCATAACAATGCGATAGGTCGAGTTTTTACTTTTTTGACACTATCTCTTTCCGATGGACTGTAGTATAATTTCCATACATTACAAATCGATTGCAGTATGCACTGCCTGCGACGTATCGACGGCGGGGTCTCGGTATCGCAACGGGCAATGGAGGCGATATGTTCGGTCACCAGCAAGATATCAATGAACGCATCGCCGTCATCAAAGTCATCGGTGTGGGCGGTGGTGGCTCGAACGCAGTCGACCGCATGGTTGCCGACGGCGTCCAAAACGTCGAATTCATCACCGTCAATACCGATGCACAGGCACTGTTGAACTCGAAAGCCGATCTGCGCATCCGCATCGGCGAGCAGCTCACCCGTGGCCTCGGTGCCGGCGGGAATCCCGACATCGGCGCCCGCGCCGCCGAAGAATCACGCGCCGAGCTCACCGAAGCGCTGCGCGGTGCCAACATGGTCTTCATCACCGCCGGCATGGGCGGCGGCACCGGCACCGGTGCGGCACCGGTGGTCGCCAGCATCGCCCAAGAGCTGGGGATCCTCACGGTCGCCGTGGTCACCAAGCCCTTCGATTTCGAAGGGCGCCACCGCACCCGGCACGCCGAAGAGGGGATCGCGCGGCTGCGGCCGTTGGTCGACACGCTGGTCATCGTGCCCAACCAGAAGCTCCTTTCCCCCTCTGCAAAAAACCACACGATGGTCCAGGCCTTCCAGATGGCCGACGGCGTCTTGCGCCAGGGCATCCAGGGTATCGCCGACATGATCAACCTGCCCGGTCTCATCAACGTCGACTTCGCCGACGTGCGCTCGGTGATGCAGCGTTCGGGGAGCGCCTTGATGTCGATCGGTATCGGGAGCGGCGAAAACCGCATGATCGACGCCGTCCGCGAGGCGGTCAACTCACCGCTGCTCGAAGTCTCGATCAATGGTGCCCGCAGTGTGCTCCTCAATGTGACCGGCGGCGAAGACGTCGGCCTGCAAGAAGTCCAAGACGCCGCGTCGCTCATCGAGGGCGCCGTCTCGGCCGATGCCAATATCATCTGGGGGTTGCTCCTCGATCCCAACTTCCCCCGTGGGCAGGTCAAAGTCACCCTCATCGCGACCGGTTTCGACGCCGAGCGCAGCGACCAGCGCCCCGCCGACCAACGCCAGGTCGTCCCGCCGCGCAGCGGTGGGCAACCGGTGCCCCCCAGTGGTCAGCAGCATCCCGTGCGACCGCCGGTCGCTGCACGGGCCGACGACCGCGACATTTCTGCCCCGATTCCGACGCCACCACCCGATCGTCGGGTGCCGCAGACGCCGCCCGTGCGCAATCTCATCCCCCAAAACGACGTCGACATTCCGTTGTTTCTGCGCCGGAACCGCGACCGCTAACGTCCTCTGAGTCCGTGATACGCCGCCGAAAGGGGCTCGCCGATGTCTTACACACAACCGCGTGCAGCACGTGCGATAATCCGCGTGGTCGGAGTCGGTGGTGGTGGTTCCAACGCCATTGATCGTATGATCGAAGAAGGCGTCCGCGACGTCGAATTCGTCGCCATCAACACCGATGCCCAGGTGTTGCGCACCTCCAAAGCGCACTACAAGATCTGCATCGGCGAACGGTTGACCCGCGGCATGGGCGCCGGTGGCAACCCCGAAGTG
>JBJOJU010000185.1:0-9144 GCA_046046485.1 Chloroflexota bacterium
GGCGGCGTGGGCGATCTCGCGGTCGATCAAGGCAGCGATGCGACTGCGCATGTTGACCGGTGCGACCAGCAACGCCGCAAACGACTCGTGGCGGGCGTAGCCGGTCAGATAGTTGAACAGACTGGCGACGTCGGCGGTGACGGCTGCATCGCTCGTCAGGATACCCAGGTCGGTGTAGACGCGCGCGGTCCCGGCGTTGTAATTGCCGGTCCCCAGGTGGGCATAACGGCGGAGCTGCTGGTCTTCGCGGCGGATGACCAGGGCCATCTTGGCATGGGTTTTCAGGTTGGGGACGCCGTAGACGACGTGCACCCCGGCACGCTCGAGCGCTCTGGCCCAGGTGATGTTGTTTTCTTCATCGAAACGGGCTTTCAACTCGACCAGCACCGTTACCTGCTTGTCGAGGTCGCGGGCACGCATCAATGCATGCACGATGGGCGAATTGTTGCCCACGCGGTAGAGCGTCTGCTTGATGGCCAACACGTCGGGGTCGCTGGCAGCTGCGTCGATGAAGTCGATGACCGGCTGGAACGAGTCGTAGGGGTGGTGCATCAGCACATCGCGCTGGCGAATCGTCGCCCACAGAGCGCCCGGGTCGCGTACCAGCGCGGGGACGCGGGTGGGGAGTGGGGCGTCTTTCAACTCGGGGCGATCGAGTTTGGTCAGCTGCATCAGCGCTGAGAGCCCGAGCTGGCCGCGGATCTCGTAGAGGTCGTCGGGGTCGAGGTGCAGGTTGTTGAGCAACAGGCTGCGCAGCTCGGCAGGCATGTCGTGTTGCACTGCGATGCGGACGACGGCGCCGAAGCGGCGCTGGCGGACGTTTTCTTCGATGGTGGCCAAGAGGTCGTCGGCTTCGTCTTCTTCGATTTCGAAATCTGCGTTGCGGGTGATGCGAAAGGCGTGGACGGCGTGCACCCGCTCCCCCGGGAAGAGGTGCTGCAGGTTGGCCGCGATGATCTGCTCGATCCAGACCATGCCCGTGCAGTGAACGACCGACACGTCGGCGGGGATATGCCCTGCCTCGAGCGCTACTGGGATAAACCGCGGCAACACCCCTGGTATTTTGACGCGCACGAACCGCTGGGAATCGGCACTGCCGATGACCACGGCCAGGTTCAGGCTGAGATTCGAGATGAGGGGAAAGGGGTGGCTGGCGTCGAAGGCCAGCGGGGTGAGCACGGGTTGGATTTGTTCGAGGTAATACCGGTCGGCGATGGCCCGTTGCGCCGGTGAGAGCTCGGCATAGTCAAAGAGCCAGATTCCCTGGGCTCGGAGCGCGGGGTTGACATCGGTCAACCAACAATCACGCTGCACGGCGAGTTGTGCCGTCACCGCCGTGCGGATGGCATGCAGCTGCTCGCTGGGGGTCAATCCGTCGGGCGATGTGGTCTGCACGCCGACGCGTTGCTGCTGGCGCAACCCAGCCACGCGAATCATGAAAAACTCGTCCATGTTGGTGCTGCAGATCGCCAGAAACTTCGCCCGCTCGAGCAACGGATTGCGGGTGTCGAGGGCTTCGGCGAGGACCCGGGCGTTGAACTCGATCCAACTCTGTTCGCGATTGAACAACCGTTGGGTCGGGGCTCGGCGCGAAACCGGGGTGCGGCGGCTGCGGTTCATATGGCGCTCCTGGCATGGAATGCTGCCATTTTACCGCACTGCTGTTGTTCGTTTATTAAGGTTTCACATCGTTTTGGTTAGTACAAGACAAAGCCCCACGGCATGCCCCCATTCGGGGGCTGACGTGGGGCTTTATTCAAGACCGTGACGCGTTTCATCCAGTGCAATCAGAGGCTGATTTCGCGCTGCTCGGCGGCCGATTTGTAGGTGGCTTCGAGGAGGCGTAGAATCGCCAGCCCGTCGTCGCCCGAGGCGACCACGCTGCCGGTGCCGCGGATGGCGTCGATGTAGCCCGTGTAGACCCGGTTGTGGGCGGCGTCGATCGTGGGGATGGTGGGGATCGTCACGATCGGGCTGCCGTTGTCGTCGCTGTAGTAGCGCAGCGGTTTTTCGCGGCCATAGAGCGTCGGGTAGAAGTCGTACCCACCCTGATCGCCGATGAGCTGGATGCGCTCTTCGTCTTGGGCGTAGATGGCCCAGGTGACCTCGATGGTGACCAAACCGCCGTCGGCCAGCCGCAGGTGCAGCGAGGCGAGATCGTCGACGTCGAATGTGCCGTCCATCACGCGGTCAGAACCCCAGCCCCCCAAGCCGCGGCGCTGTGGCCCGTGCACCGACTGGACCTCGCCACGGATGGCGCTGACCTTCGGGTTGCCCAGGGCATAGAGCACCATGTCGAGCATGTGGACGCCGATGTCGAGCAGTGCGCCACCGCCCGAGAGTTCTTTGCGGGTGAACCAGCTGCCGAAGCCAGGAATGCCGGCGCGGCGGATCATCCGCCCCTGGGCGTAGCTGATTTTGCCGATGCGGCCCTCGGCGATTTTCGCCTTCATGTACTGGACCTCGGCGCGTGGGCGGTTCGACATATTAATCGCCAACACCCGGCCTTCGCGGTGCGCGGTGGTGACCATTTCCTCGCCCTGCGCCACGGTCATTGCCAACGGTTTTTCGCACAACACGTGCTTGCCGGCCTTGAGCGCGGCGATCGACACTTCGGCGTGCAGCGCATTGGGGAGCGCCACCGTGACGGCGTCGATATTGGGGTCGGCAATGACATCGCGCCAGTTGGTGTAGACCGTGCTGATGCCCTTGCTCTTGGCGAGCGCTTCAGCGCGCTCTTTGTTTGTGTCGCAGACTGCGACGACCGTGCCGTGGGGATGCATACTCACGCCCGGGATGTGCCCGTGCAACGCGATGGCACCTGCACCAATAACACCGACGCGGGTAGGATTCGTCATCTGCTCCTCCGTTGTTCTGAAACAACTCTGTCTCGACGTCAGGATACCACAGCGCCCCGCTGCCGACGCCCAGGAACGAGCGCTGTGGGTATAATGCATGCGTGAGTTCAGACGAAAAGGAATCGTACCGTGACCAACCAACCCAAACAGTGGAGCACCCCGCCCGAGATGGCGATCGACGTTTCGAAGAAGTACATCGCCACGATGAGCACCTCGAAGGGCGATGTCGTCCTCGAACTCGACCCGTCGGCTGCACCCAAGACCGTCAACAATTTCGTCTTCTTGGCCAAAGAAGGTTTCTACGACAACATCACTTTCCACCGCGTCATCGCCAACTTCATGGCGCAGGGCGGTGACCCGACCGGCACCGGTCGTGGCGGCCCCGGCTATCGCTTCGAAGACGAGTTCAAGAACAACCCGCTCATCCACGACGCCGGCGTGATTTCGATGGCCAATGCCGGCCCGGGGACCAACGGCAGCCAGTTCTTCTTGGTGCACAATCGCCAAGGCACGGCGCACCTCGACGGCAAGCACACCGTGTTCGGCAAGTCGATCAGCGGCATGGATGTCATCTTGGCGTTGCGGCAGGGCGACCAGCTGATGAAGGTCACCATCACCGAGGGCGAGTAATCGTGACACTCGGCAGCTCGCAGGCGCGCAAAGCGCGCCTGCAGATCCACCCCACCCCCGGCCCCCACAATAGTCTGCACTACTTCCCGCAGGTCACCGGTGGGCTGCTGCGGGTGGCGTGGCATTCGCTGGTCATCCAAGTGGCCCGCTACATGCCCTGGCTGGCGGTCAAGCGTGCGCTCTACCGATGGGTGGGCGTGCGGGTCGGCGCCTATGCGTCGGTCGGATTGATGGTCATGCTGGATGTGTTTTTTCCCATGGACATCACCATCGGTGACGAAGCTATCATCGGCTACAACACCACCATCTTATGCCACGAATTTCTGCGGCACGAATGGCGGCGTGGGCCGGTGGTCATCGAGCGCGATGTCATGATCGGTGCCAACTGCACGATATTGCCGGGGGTGGTCATCGGTGCGGGTGCGAGTGTGGCAGCCGGCAGTCTGGTGAACCGCGATGTCCCACCCGGGGCGGTGGTCGCCGGCGTGCCCATCCAACTCATTCGCTCGGGTACGACAGAAGGCGGCGCATGAACGCATTGGTGACATTCTGCGACGGGATGCTGCGCTGGGTTTTTCGGCAGCTCAATGCCGTTCCTGCACTTTTTTGGCTGGCTATGGGTGCTGATTTGCTAGGGTTTGTGGTGGGCGGCGTCATTTGGTATGGCCCGCAGCTCGCCGCTGCGCCGTTGTGGGCGTGGCTGTTTATCCCCGATTGTCCGCTGGCGGCGTTGTACGGCATGATCGCCTTTATCCGCCTGCGCCAGGGCAAGCGCGGCGATTGGTTCACGACACTGGCGGCGGTCTCGTCGCTCAAATACGGGGTGTGGACCGTGCTGTTTTGGGGTACGAAGTGGGCCGCGACCGGCGACTACCAACCGCTCGAAATCGGGTTGGTCGTCACGCACATCGCCCTGGCAGGCCAAGGTGCCATGCTCTTGCCTTGGCTCACGCCCGTGCGCACACGTGTGCGCATGCTGGTCGTCGGCTGGCTGGCACTCTCGGTCGTGGTCGATTACAGCTTCGGCCACCACCCCGGTCTGGTGGCGCCGATCACACCCGCGTTGGCAGGCAGCTGGGCGGCCGTGTTGACGGTTCTGCTGGCGGCGGTGTTGCTGCTGGTCTATCGACCGACTACGGGCGCAACCACGGCTCGACCAGCCGGATCGTCATAGCCTGACAGTCGATTTCGGTGCGCACCCCCAGGGGGATGACCGACTGGGGCACGGTGTGCCCGACGTCGAAGTCGGTGATTATCGGCAGCTGCTCGAGACCGAACTCGGTGCGCACCACGCGCAACACCGTCGCGTCGAGGGCGAGTTGCTCACTCAGGGTGTAGTCTTTGGGGCGACCGATGACCAACGCCGATATCTGCCCCAGCGCGCCCATCACACCGTAGTTGCGCAACCACCGCCCGACCGTCTGGGCGGTGGGTTTTTCTTCGGATGTCTCGAGAAAGAGGATTTTGCCGTGCCAGAACCCCGGGCTCGGCCAATACGGCGTGCCCTTGAGCCACTCGAGGACCTCGACGCAGCCACCGTACCACTGGCCGTAGACGGTCCCGCTGCCCTGCAGAAACTGCCAGCCGCGGCTGTATTGCAACGTGCTGATGGTGTTGGGAGCGCTGGTGTCGGCCCAGTCGGCATACCCCTGCGCGTAGCGCGGGACGGCGTGGTAGGTGTGGTGGTCGCCGGCTTCGAAGAGCATCGTGTGGAGATGGGTGCGATAGGCGGCGCTCAGGCTGTTGCTCTGGGCAATGCCTGCCATGACACTCGGGCCATAAAAGGTGACGATACCCAGCTGATGGATCGTGCTGAGGATCGTCGTCGTGTCTGAGAAGCCGAGGATGATTTTGGGGTTGCGGGCGATGCGCTGGGCGTCGAGGAAGGGCAAGATACGCACCGAGTCGTCGCCGCCGATGCTGGCAAAGACCGCTGCGATGTCGTCGTCGCCGCAGGCGTCGTTGATGTCGCGGGCACGCAACGCGGGGTCGCTGTGGAGCACTGCATCGGGCAATCGGGTGCTGGGGTATTCGCGGATGCGTAACCCCCAGCCACGGAGCACAGCCAGCCCTTGTTCGTAGATATGGGGGAATGCGTGCGGCCCGCCCCACGACGGCGATACGACGGCGACGGTGTCGCCGGGTACGAGGGCGCGTGGCCGGCGGTAGGTCATAGACATAACACACTCCGTTGCAGATATGAAGAAACCCCGCATATCCACAGCTGCTGCGAATACACGGGGTTTGTTGTGGCGGGAAGGGAGAGATTCGAACTCTCGAGGCCTTGCAGCCTACTCGTTTTCGAGACGAGGACGTTCAACCACTCCGCCACCTTCCCCCGAGGGATTTAAAAGACGGATGACGCTCGGCATCATCCGCCTCCCTCACTGGTGACCCTGGCGCGACTCGAACGCGCGACCTCTTCCTCCGCAGGGAAGCGCTCTAATCCACTGAGCTACAGAGTCACAACAGAAGTAAATATAGCACCCGGTCAGGCAAAATGCAAATACGAGAGCAAAATTGCTTTCTTTCGCATCTCGTCGCACAAAACCTGTTGGGTAAAACAGCCCGGTGTGCTAGTATTTCTACTGGGATGTCCACGTATGGATTTGCTCTATCATGCCGCAGCTGCCTCAGTTGACGTATATCTACGATATGCCGGCGTCGCATATCGTTGACTTTTGGAGCGACGCACTGATTGCGTCGCTCGCACAGGGTGCAATCCGCATCTGCATGGCGGTGCGCGACACGAGTGCCGAGCGTGCTGCGCTCGTGGGCCGCCTCAATCGGGCACACATCCCCGTGGTAGCGTGGATCGTCCCCGCTGACGGGGATGCCCCCCAGACCTACGATATGCACACCGCCGTTGCCGTCGCGAGCCGCTATGCGGCGGTCCACGCCTGGACCACTGCGCACGCGCTGCAGTGGGACGGTATCGGCATCGAAATCAGCCCAGACGTGCGTGACGCGGTCCATTTCGGTGATGTGCCGGCGGTCGATACCGCTGCGCTGCTGGGGCGGATCACGAATCGCTGGCACATCGACGACGCGACGGCCGCCTACGACGCCGTGTTGGCCCAGATGCGCGCCGACGGGTATCGCGTCGAATCATATGAGCTCCCGTTCGTGCGCGACGATCGGGTCAGCGGCACGACGTTGGCGCGGCGTCTGCTCGGGCTGCCGGCGCTGAATGCCGATCACGTCGTCGTGCGCATCCACAGCAGCCACGCACGTCCGTACGGGCCGGGTCTCATCGCTGCGTATGCGCCCGAATGCGCAGCGGTCAGTGTCGGTGATCTGACGCTGGCGGACAACGATCAACCGTTGAGTGTGGCCGAATTCTGGCGCGACATGCAGCATCTGTCGGCCTGCGGGGTCCCGCATATCTATCTGGCGGGGATGCCCACGCTCATCGCCAACGGTTGGCACAGCGAACTGTGCGCCGGTGGGTGGGTGCGGCGCTCCCTGCCGCCGCGCGACGAAGTCCAACATCAAGTCGCCCGCATGCGTGCGGGTGTCCGGGCGCTGTTGTGGGCAGGTGCCCGACCGCAGGTCATGCTCCCCTTGTTGATACCCGTGTTGTTATTGGTGCGCCGCATGGTGTGGCGGCACGACGAGCGCGCGAGCAGGTGAGCAGCGGTGAATATCTTTGCCCTGAGTAGCGAGTGGGACATCCCGACGCCCTGGGATTTCGACACCATCGACAGCCCGTCGCACAACCACTTGGCGTTGATTCGTGGCGCCGATGACCGGGCGTATGTGCTGTGCACCTACGACAGCACCGACCCGACGCCTGCGCAGTACGTCCACGATGTGCTGCAACAGATCGATGTCGCGGCGCTGCCGTTTGCGCTCCCGGTCGGTCTGCGTACCCGCAGCGGCGCGGCGGTCGTGGTCCAGCACGACGGCTATCGCAACTGGGTCATGTCGATGACGCCCCTGTATGCCGGCGATCACCCGACCCTGGAAGACAACGCGTCGGCGATGCGAGCCGGGGTCGCCCTCGGGCATGTGTCGCGTGCCTTGGCGGCGGTGCCCATCCCGCCTGCCACCGCGCCGACGGTCGCGTTCGGCGACTATACGCAGCTCCACCCCGGCATCAGCGACCCGGAGATGAACGTCCACGTGGCGCCGTTGTCGGTCGACCGTGTGGTCAAGCTGATGGAGTTGGTCGGGGTCTGCCAGGCGTTCGTCGCCGAGAGCCGCACGTTGCCCCGCCAGCTCATCCACGGCGATTTTGCACCGGCGAATATTATGTTCGAACGCGATGCAGTGACTGCCGTCCTCGATTTCGAGTGTGTGCATGCCGACGCGCGCATCTACGATTTGGCGATTGCCGTCTCGAATTGGTGTACGTTCGATGCCTCATACGATCGGCGGGTGTTGCGGGCGTTGGGGCGGGGATTTTGCAGTGTGGTGACCCTCGAAGCAGCCGAGTCGGCGGCGTTTTTCCCGGCGGTGCGCATGGTGCGCATGCAGCGGTTTCTGTACACACTGGGCGCCTACACCACGGGCACGGTCACCCGGGTCCAGGTCGAACGCGCCGCCCAAGCAGTCTTGAGTTACGAAGCGTGGCTGCAGCGCCGCGGCGAAGAAGCCCGCTTCGATGTGATGAGTTGGACCACATGAAACGACACGCGCTCGCCCACCCTGCCCGGAGTGCGTTTCTCCGGGCTATGACGCCCCCCGCGCCAGATGTGCTCGAAGCCGCGTTGTGTATCGCCTGGGAAGACCAAGACGTCGATCGGCGCAGCAGCGTTCGCTTGCTCCTCGACGACATAGCCGAGGCGTGTGCGCAGCAACTCGACGGGGCTCAGACCTTCGCCGAGCACCTCAATACCATCAACACGTACTTTTTCGACGAATACGGATTTACCGGCAACGAATCCGACTACAACGCCACCGACAACAGCTACCTCGACCGGGTCGTCGAGACACGCACCGGTTTGCCCATCACGCTTTCGATTCTCTACATCGCATTCGCCCGACGCTGCGGGTTGGCGTTCCACGGGGTGGCGCTGCCCGGCCATTTCATGGTGCAGCACCGGCCGCCGCAATCCGACCCGATCGTCATCGACCCGTTCCGCAACGGCAAGCGCTGGAGCATGAGCGAAATCGCCGGCTACCTCTATCGCAACGGTCAGAAATCCGACCTGCGCGACTGGCTGGTGCCCCCTACCACCGAACACATCATCACCCGGGTGCTGCGCAACCTCAAGGGGAGCTTGGTCATGCACGGTGATTACGCCCGGGCCGCGGCGGCGATCGAGCGGATTCTGGTGATCGAGCCGGCATCGGCGCCCGACGTGCGCGACTACGGATTGGTTTTGTCGCGCCTCGAAATGCCGGCCCAGTCGGTCGCCTATCTCGAGCGCTACGCCCACCTCGCGCCCAATGCGACCGATCTGCAGAGTATCCGGCATCATGTGAAAAGCGTGTTGGGAAAAATTAACAATTAACAATGAACGATGAACATTGAATGGAGCGTTTATCGTTCATCGTTCATCGTTCATCGTTCATTGTTCATTGTTCATCATTCATTGTTCATCATTCATTGATAATCGCTAGTAGAGTTTGCCTTCGCGTTTGGCACCGGTGTAGTCGATATAGACGGCTTTGGTCTCGGTATAGAAGTCGAAGACTTCGGTGCCTTGTT
>JBJOJU010000195.1:0-7027 GCA_046046485.1 Chloroflexota bacterium
CATCAATCGGCTGTTGGCGCCGATCATGCCGCATGCCTGTCAGCGCTTGCATCACCTGCTGGGGTACGACGACACGCTCGCACCGCAACCGACCATCGAAACCGAGCAAGACCCCGACGGCAAACCGCGCCCCGTGTTGACCGGTGACTACCAGCAGCCCAACCAGTGGCACGTGAGTACCCTGAAACCGGGTGCCGCGCTGCGTGACCCAGCCCCGCTCTTCCGGAAGCTCGACGACACACTAGTCGCCGAAGAACTCGCTCGCTTGGGCAACAAGTAGCGACGCGCTGTGCCAGAAAGGGCTGAGATGGCCGTCCGTTTTGGGCATGTGAACATCGTCGCCCGTGATTGGCGCCGGCTCGTTGCGTTCTACTGCGCCTGTCTGGGGTGCACGGCGCTGGAGCCTGTGCGGGATCTGACTGGGCCGGTCATCGACGCCGGCCTCGGGATCACGGGGGCACGCATCAACGGCGTCCACCTGCGCTTGCCGGGCTGGGGCGACGACGGCCCGACGCTCGAGATCTACCGCTACGAACCACTCATCGACCAGCCAGCGTCGGTGCGCCGCACCGGCTTCGGGCACCTCGCATTCCAGGTCGACGACATCCTCGCGACGCAACAGGCGATCGTCGCCGCCGGTGGTGGGATCATCGGCGACATCGTCACGACGGCCGCCGGAGCCCGCATGGTGTCGTGGTGTTATGTCAGCGACCCCGAGGGCAACGCCATCGAGCTCCAGCGCTGGCACCCAGAGGCCCACTAAACTCACGCAGCCACGGCTGCACCTGACAGCGAGGCACCGATGGAGACAGGGCTGCGGGTACAATGGCGTCAGTTTTCGCTGCTGCTGCTGGTGAACGCCTTCGTGGGCGCTATGGTCGGTCTCGAACGCAGCGTGATGCCCACGCTCGCCGCCGACGAGTTCGGCATCGCCTCGGCGACCGTGGTTTTGACCTTCATCGTGAGTTTTGGGCTCGTCAAAGCGCTGGCGAACCTGCTGACGGGGCACCTCGCCGATGTTTACGGGCGCAAACTGTTGCTCGTCGTCGGGTGGTGCATCGGGTTGCCCGTCCCGCTGCTGATTATCTGGGCGCCAGACTGGTCGTGGGTCGTGGCGGCGAATATTCTGCTGGGGGTCCAACAGGGGCTGTGTTGGTCTGCTGCGGTGGTGATGAAAATCGATCTCGTCGGACTCAAAGCCCGTGGCCTGGCGACTGGGCTGAACGAGTTCACTGGGTACGGCGCCATGGCACTCAGTACCGCCGGGGCGGGCTGGCTGGCCGCGACCTACGGCGTGCGCCCGGCGCCGTTTCTGGTGGGCATTGGGTTCGCGGTCGCAGGGTTACTGGTTTCGCTCTTCTTGGTGCGCGAGACGCGCCAATTCGCCCAGACACCATCCGCTGCAGCGGTCGCCCGACCATCGTTTTTGCAGGTATTCGCCCGTTCGAGCTGGCAGGATGCGCGGCTGCGCAGCTTTTCGTTTGCCGGGCTAGCCAACAACCTCAACGACGTCGTGGTGTGGGGGATGTTGCCGCTCCTGGCCACCGTCAACGGCGTCTCCATCGCCGAAACCGCCCGCGTCGGTGCGGTCTACCTGGGCGTCTGGGGCGTGACGCAATTGGGCAGCGGCGCACTGAGCGACCGCTATGGGCGGGTCGGCTTCATCGTGGCAGGATTCGTGCTGCAGAGCATCGGGATCGTGCTGTTCGGGGCAATGACCCTGCCCCTCTGGTACATCGCCGCGGCAGTGATGGGGTTGGGAACGGGCATGGTCTACCCGACCCTCTTGGCAGCGGTGGGGGATCAGGTCGATCCCGCCTGGCGGGCGACGGGCTTGGGAGTCTATCGCTTCTGGCGGGATCTGGGGTATGCCCTCGGCGCGGTGGTCGCCGGGCTCAGTTGGGACAACGGTGGCGCCTTGGTGGGGATTACCTTGATATCGGGCATCACCATGGCCGCTGGGGCCGCCGTTTTATTCGCCCCACGGCCGGTCAGCGCTGCACAATGAGCAATTCTCCTGCCGTCAATGTGTGATGTGCCAGCCGCGGAGCGACGCGCTCAATCTGGCTGGCGACCTCGGCCGCGGGCAGGCGGTTGCTGGCAAACATATCATTGTGGCCGCTGATGAGCGTCGCCCAGCCGGCACGCAGCGCGAGAGCCGCCGCTTCGGCCGGCTGCATGTTGCCCACGATGTCGCGGGCGTTGCGCATTGCATCGCTGCCGTTGCAGGCGACGATCCCCACATCCGCCGGCGGAAGGGCGCCCACCAGGTCGCTGTAGCCGTCGTAGAGCACTGTGTCGCCGCTGTGGAACAGGGCGACGTCCCCCCAATCGAGGTGGATACTCACCCAGCGCTCGCCGCGTGCTGCGTCGTATTCGCGGGTGTAGTGGGCCGCAGCGATGTAGCGGACCTGCAACACCCCGTGGTCGTGGGCGATCTCGGTTTTCGGCTGCGACCAGCGATCAGCCGCGATTCCTGCACTGGCCATGGCGGCGGCCGACCAGCCGGTCGCCACGAAGCGTGCCTGCGGAGAGGCAGCGGCGATGCCGGCCAGCGTCTCGGGGTTGGTGTGGTCGCCGTGCTCGTGTGAACAAATCACCAAGGCTGCATTGGTAATGTCACTGGGCAGGAGCGGCGGTGGGACCGCGCGTCCCCACAGAAACGTCGGATCTGGGTGCTCAACGGCGAGTGGGCCGGTCAGGAATGGGTCAATGTAGACGATCTGTTGGTCTGGTCCTTTGACGGCGACGCCCATCTGCCCCAGCCACCAGAGTGCTAGCGTCCCGGGTGGGACCACAAAACTGTTCATTTGGGCGATGAGCTGTGCCCCGCGTCGTGCTGCCATGGTCTCCTCCTCGTGTCGTGCAGGCATTCTAGCAGGTGCTTTTGACAGCTGCAGCCGCCTGGGGTATAGTTGCTGCAACAACAAACCTGCTGGGGGCGCCAAGAGAGCTTGGCTGAGATGCGACCCAAATGTCGCTGACCCTTTGAACCTGATCCGGTTAAGACCGGCGGAGGAAAGCACGTGCACCACGCACGCACCCAGCAGCACCGCTCGGGTGCTTTTTGTTGGAACTTGGAGGCTCCTATGCTGCGTCGGTTCGTCGTTTTCTTGTGTGCGATCGCCCTCGCTGCCTGTAGTACTACCCCGGCAGCTGCCCCCACCGTTTTGCCCGCTGCGCCTTCCACCCCACTGCCCGCCGACATCAGCAAACCCACCGACACCCAGCCGCTGGTCGTGATGACCCACGACAGCTTCGCGATTTCGCCGGAGACCCTGGCGGCGTTCGAAGCGCAGCACAACGCAACCGTGACCATCCTGACCAGCGGTGACGCGGGCAGCATGCTCAACAAGGCCATTCTCAGCAAAGATGCCCCGTTGGCCGATGTCCTCTATGGCGTCGACAATACCTTTTTGTCGCGTGCCCAGCAGGCTGAAATCTTCGTTCCATATACCCCTGCCGCTGCATTTGTCGACGGCATCGACCTCGCCGTCAGTGCGCCGTTGATTCCGGTCGACCGCGGCTATGTGGTTATCAACTACGACATTGCCGGTCTGCAGAAAATGGGGCTCGAACCGCCCCACAGTCTGCAGGACCTCATCCAGCCCGAGTACAAAGGGTTGTTGGTCGTCGAAAACCCCACCACGTCGTCGCCCGGGTTGGCCTTCCTGCTGGCGACGGTCGCCGAGTTCGGATTGACCAAGTGGCAGGGCTACTGGAAGCTCTTGCGCGACAACGACGTGCTGGTCGCACCCGACTGGAATACCGCTTACTACACACACTTCTCAGGTTCGAGTGGCAAAGGGCCGCGGCCGTTGGTCGTCTCGTATTCGACCAGCCCAGCCGCCGAAGTCGTCTTCAGCGATCCCAAGGTCGAGACTCCCCCCACCGGCCATGTCGTGTTCGCAGCGTTCGAGCAGACCGAGTACGTCGGGATCCTGAAGGGCACCGACCAGGAGGCATTGGCCCGCGCGTTCGTCGATTTCATGCTCTCCGATACGTTCCAGAACGACATGCCCCTCAACATGTTTGTCTACCCGGTGACCAAGAGCGCCGTCGTCCCGCAGGTCTTCAGCGATTTTGCGCAGATTCCCACCATCCGTGCCCAGGTCGTGCCCGGCTTGATCGCCGAAGGGCGTGACGCGTGGCTCAAAGAGTGGGATAGTATCATGATGCAATAGCCGTTCCACGCGACGAAACGGGGCGCCCGTGCTGACTGCCCGCCCACCGCTGCTTCCCAGACCAATTACTCCTGCCCGCACTGCCACACCGCCCTCGCGGTGGGCGGTGCGGCGGCTTTTCCCGCTCATCATGCTGCTCAGCCGCATCGCGTTCTCGCCCATCCATCTGTTGCTCGCTGCGTTGGCTGCGAGTCTCTCTCGGGTCGGCTTCGGCGCCGAGGCAGCCGTGACCATCGTGGTGGTGGTGGTGAATGTGGTCGTGCACGGGGTGCAACTCGCGCTGGCCGAATCGCGCTTGGCAGCACTGCGCCGCGCATTCCAGAGTCCGGTCTCGGTGTGGCGGGCGGATGCACTCGTGTCTCTCGCTCCCGATGCCATTGTGGTGGGCGACATCGCGCAGTTAACGGTCGGTGACCGGCTCCCGGCGGAGTGTCGCCTGCTCGAAAGCGCGGGTCTGACGCTCGATATCGCTCCCGTCACGGGCGAGTCGGAGCGGTGTACCCCTGCACCTGGCGATAGCCTGCCTGCGGGTGCCATCGTCGTCGTCGGTGCCGCTTGGGTCGAGGTGACGGCGCTCGCTCCGTTCGACGCGGGGAGTGCACGGCAGCGCAGCGAAACAGCCAACGGGCGGCGCGCCCGGTGGATCGTCGGCTGGTCAGCTGTTGCTGCCGCTGTGGTCGCCCTCATCACGGTCGCCGTCGGGTCTGCGCGGGGAATCGACGACGTCCAACTCCTGCGCCAGCTGACGGTGGTCGCTGGGCTCATTCCCAATGCACTCGTCCTATTTGTCACCGTGACCCACCTCGTCGCTGCGGTCGCCGATAGCCGGGCGGGTGTCTTGGTGCAAGACATCGCGGCCGCTGCCGAGTGGGCGGCGGTCGACGTCGTCTGCTTCGACAAGACGGGAACCTTGACCGCCAACGACATCCACGTCGCCCGGCTCGTGCCCATGGGGAGTACCCACACGGCGTTCGCCGACCTCGTCGGGGCCTATGCGGCCTGCGACGGCGCGGGGAATCGCAGCAGCCATGCGATTGCGGTTGCTTACCCACGCACGCCGTTGCCCGTCGTCGCCAGTCATGGGTTCACGAGCACCCGCAAGTGGAGCGCACTCCAGACCACAGATGCGTCGTACTACCTCGGCGCGCCGGAGATTCTGGCAGCTGCGCTGCTACCGGAATGGCGGGCAGCACTCGCCGCCGAGACCCGTGCGACCCACGATCGTGTGCTGCTGCTCGTGCAATCAGCACGTCCGCTGGAGCCTGACCACACGCTGCCGGACGACGGCGTCCCCGTCGGGCTGGTGGTGTTGCACGACACGCTCCGCCCGGGGGCGGCGGCGCTCGTCGAAGGACTGCAGGCGGCGGGGGTGCGCTGCGTCGTCATTTCGGGCGATGACCCTGCTACTGCCGCTGCTGTTGCGGCAGCCGTGGGGGTGAGTGTGACGCAGGTGTGCAGCGGCACGACGCTGCCCGCACCGACTGCGCCAGAGTACGCGCCGCTGGTACGCAACGCCACGGTCATCGGCCGGGTCGTCCCCGAACAAAAAGCCGACATCGTCGCCGCCTGGCAACAGACGGGTGCCCGGGTGGCGTTCGTGGGCGACGGGATCAACGACATTCCTGCGTTGCGGCAAGCAGCGGTCGGGATCGCGTTTGCGGCAGCGCAGGCAGCGGTGCGTGAGAGTGCAGGTTTGGTGGTCACCACTCCCGACGCCGCTGTGTTGGCACGCCTGCGCCGCAGTGGGGCCGATACCACAGCCCGGATCGAGCGCATCGCCAGGCTGGTCGTGACCCGTGTGGTCGCTGCGACGCTGCTCTGGGTGGGGACAATCCTGCTATCGCTCCCCACGTGGACCCCCTTCGACAGTACGGCGATTGCACTCTTCGGCGTTGGGTTGCCGTCGCTGCTGCTTGCGATTTTCCCCCACTCGACCCACGCACTGCCGACATGGTCACGGGTCATCTGCCGCGCGGTCGTCGTCGGTGTGCTGCTGTGTGGTGTCTGGTGGGGCGCGGTCGGGTACGGCGTGACAGCTCCGGCCTGGCTGTCCGGCGCGTTCATCGCCGTGCTCTGGTGCAGCAGCGGGGTCCGGCTGTGGGCCGCAGCGCCGAGGGCTGTGGTACACTGACGCTATGCTCTACCTCGTCGCAACACCTATCGGCAATCTCGGCGATATCACCATGCGCGCGCTCGAAACGCTGCGGTCGGTCGATGTCATCGCCAGCGAAGACACCCGCAAAACGCAGATTTTGTTGCAACACTACGAGATCCGCAAGCCGCTGATCGCCTGTCACGAGCACAACGAAAAACTGGTCACCGAGCGCCTGATTGGTCAGCTCAAGGAAGGCAAGTCGATCGCCCTAGTGAGCGACGCGGGCACTCCGGCGATTTCGGACCCGGGCTTCGTCCTGATGCGACGGGTCATCGCCGAAGGGCTTCCGGTCACGGCTATCCCCGGACCGGCGGCGCTGATACCGGCGTTGATACTGTCGGGGTTGGCGGTGCATGCGTTCACCTATCGGGGCTTTCCTCCGCGTAAAAAGGGCCAACGGCAACGCTGGCTCGCCCAGGATCTGACCACGCCGCACACTTTGATTTTCTACGAGAGCCCGTACCGTATCATGGCATTGGTCGAAGATGCACTCGCCGTCTATGGCGATCGCAACGCCGCCTTGGCGAACGATTTGACCAAGTTCCACGAAGCGGTCTGGCGCGGACCACTCAGTGAAATCCGCCAAATACTGGCGAATCGCAGTATCAAAGGGGAGTTTGTGCTGTGTGTCGCCGGCAACAGCGGCGACGACGCCGACCAATCGACGTGGGAGCCGTCTGCGCCAGAC
>JBJOJU010000197.1:0-3260 GCA_046046485.1 Chloroflexota bacterium
AACCTTCGGCCCGGCGAGCGCCGGGAAACGCCCCATCACCGATGGGCACCCCGAAGTCGAACTCGCCCTCGTCGAACTGTATAGAGTCACCCAAGAGCCGCGGTATCTGGCACTGGCTGACTTCATGGTGTCGGTGCGTGGTGCCAATCAGCTGGGTAACGCGAAGTTCGACAACAAATACTATCAGGACCATGTCGCCTACCGTGATCTCCATGACGTCGTCGGGCATGCAGTCCGGATGTTGTATCTGGGCGCTGGAGCGACCGATGTCTGGCTCGAAACCGGCGATCAGACCCTCAAACGTGCCATCGACGCACAGTGGGAAAACATGACCCAGCGGCGGATGTACGTCAGCGGCGGCGTCGGTTCACGCTGGCACGGCGAAGCAATCGGCGACGATTACGAACTCCCCAATGCGACCGCGTACACCGAAACCTGTGCCGCCATCGCCTCGGTGATGTGGAACTGGCGCCTCCTCCAGGGTACTGGCGACGCAAAATACGCCGATTTGATGGAATGGACCCTCTACAACGCGGTGATGCCGGGTCTGTCGGTCAGCGGCAACGAGTATTTTTATCAGAATCCGCTAGAAAACGACGGGACCCATCGCCGTTCGGCATGGTTCGGCTGCGCCTGTTGCCCGCCCAATGTGGCACGTCTGTTGGCGCAGTTGGGCAGCTACGTGGCGAGTGTCGACACGCAATCGGTGTGGCTGCATTTGTATGCCAACGGCGCGGTCGACACGGCGGGTTCTGGGTTGGATGCAGCATTCACCGTCGACACCGACTACCCCTGGGATCAGACGGTGCGTATCACAGTGACCCGCGGCGGCCAGTGGACGTTGCGAGCCCGTATCCCCAGCTGGGCCAGCGGGGCAACGGTGTCGGTGGGCGGGGTGCGCCACGCTGCCGAGCCGAACACCTATGTCGCGCTCAGCCGTGCATGGCAAGTGGGCGACGAGGTCGTGTTGACCTTCCCCATGCAGCCACGGTTGCTCGTGTCGCACCCGGCGGTCACCCCCAACAACGGCCGCGTCGCGGTTGCTCGCGGGCCGATGTTGTACTGCCTCGAACACGTCGACCAGACACAGCCGCTGCACAGCCTCCGGCTCGACCCACGTACGGCGTGGAGCGACGCAGCGGGTGACAGTGCGCTCGGGAAACACCGTGTCTTGCAGGCGCGCGGGTACATGGTCCCGTATGCCCCAGACGCGCTCTACAGCCCGTGGCGAGCCGATGTGTCGCAGCCGGTGCGACTGACCTTCATCCCCTACCACCTGTGGGCTAATCGTGCGGCGGGGCCGATGCAGGTGTGGGTCCCGATTTCGTGACGTTCGAGGATGACATGGACTACGACTATCGACCCCGCGACCCCCGTCGTGGCAGCCCCGGGATCGCCCTGATCGGCTGCGGCGGCATCACCGAACACCACCTGCGGGCGTATCGTGCGGCCGGCTATCGGGTCGAAGTGCTCTGCGACCTCGACGAACGCCGTGCCACCGCGCGCCGAGACGAGTTTTACCCACATGCAACGATCACCACCGATATCGCTGCGGTCCTGCGTGACCCGCGTATCAGTGTCGTCGACATTGCGACGCACCCGGCTGCACGGCTGCCCATCATCGAGGCTGCCATCGATGCGGGGTTGCATGTCTTGAGCCAAAAACCCTTTGTGCTCGATCTGGCTGACGGGGAGCGACTGGCGGCGCGTGCTTTGGCGCGTGGTGTCAAACTCGCCGTCAATCAGAATGGGCGCTGGGCGCCGCATGTGGCGTATCTGCGCACGGCCATTGCCCAGGGTGCGATCGGGAGCGTGAGCAGCGTCGATTTGGCGGTCCACTGGGATCACAATTGGGTGCGTGGCACGCCCTTCGACGACATCCCCGATTTGTTGCTGTACGATTTCGCCATCCACTGGTTCGACATGTTGTCGTGTTACCTGCCCGGCCAGCGTGCACTGGGCGTGTCTGCACGGGTATTACGCAGCAGAAGCCAGACGGCGACACCGCCGTTGTTGGGTCACGTCATCGTCGAGTACCCGCATGCGTTGGCGACCCTGTCGTTCAACGCCGATACCCGTTTCGGCAGCCACGATCGGACGTTGATCGTGGGCAGCGCCGGCACACTGCTCAGCACGGGTGCGTCGCTCGACACCCAGACGGTGACGGTGACCACTGCAGTCGGGAGTCACTCGCCGAAACTGGAGGGCAGCTGGTTCCCCGATGGCTTCCATGGGACGATGGGTGAGCTGTTGTGCGCCATCGAAGACGACCGCGAACCGGCGCACTCGGCGACCGACAACCTGACGGGTCTTGCCCTGTGTTTTGCGGCGATTGCCAGTAGCCGGAGCGGGAACCGCGTCTCCCCCGGCGATATCCGTACACTCGTATAGCAGAGGAGGAGCATGATGAAAACGTGGAAAATTGTCGGCATCAACTTCGATCACATGCACATGGGTGATCTGCTTCGAAAGGTGCACGAGCATCCCAATGCAGAGATTTCGGCAATTTGCGACGAAGACCCAGCACGGATGGAAGGCGCAATCAAGAACTTTTCGATTCCCGCTGACCGGGTCTTCACCGACTACAAACGCTGCCTCGAGACCATCAAACCCGATATCGTCATCCTCTGCGCCGCCACCGCGACGCACGGCGAGTGGGTGGCGAAGGTGGCACCGTACGGGGTGCATATTTTGGTCGAAAAACCATTCGCTGCGACCTTGGCAGAAGCCGATGGCATGATCGCCGCCACCAAGGCGACCGGCAAGACGATGATCGTCAATTGGCCGCTGGCATGGTACCCGCCGCATCTGACTGCCAAACGACTCATCGACGAAGGCACCATCGGGCGGGTCATCGAGGTGCACTATTACGACGGAAACCGTGGACCACTGCACCACCTCGCCGACAAGATCGAGGTTTCTCCCGAGGAAGTCGCTCGTCGCAAGAACGAAGCGTGGTGGTACAAAAAAGCCGCCGGAGGCGGCTCGATGCTCGACTACATGGGGTACGGCGTGACACTGGGTACCTGGTACCACGGCGGCGACAAGCCCATCGAGGTGACGGCAGTGGTCGACGAGCCGCTCGGGCTCGAGGTCGACGAGCACAGCATCACCGTGGCGCGCTATGCCAAAGGCCTGTCGAAGTTCGAAACGCGCTGGGGGGCATTCACCGACCCGTGGACGCACCAGCCACAACCGAAGTGTGGCTTTGTCATCGTGGGTACCGACGGCACGATCGCGTCATACGACTACGAAGAGAC
>JBJOJU010000246.1:0-2746 GCA_046046485.1 Chloroflexota bacterium
TCGCTCCGGGTCGGCAAAGCTGGGAATAATCGGCTGCAGCAACAGCACCGCCGGCACGTTGCTCACCAGATTCGACAGCACCGCGGCGGTGATGCCCAGGCGCGCCAACGAACCGTCCATCGCGGTGACCGTGGCCGTCACCAGGGCCTGGGCGTGGGCGGTCTGCCCAAAGGCAGCAGTCACCACGAAGAGCGCGGCGAAAAAGATGAGTAATTCACTGTGAATACTCGCGAATATCTGCTGGGGCGGGGCAGAGCGGCGCAGGAACGCAGTGGCAGCCGTGATCCAGACGGCCACCGGGGCCGCGACTCCGCTGCACAACAGCACCGTCAGTAATCCGATGGTGAGCAGGCCGCGCGGGTGGGCGCGATGGGGCGGATTGTGCGGGTCCCGGCTGACGGGGCCGAGGTCGCGCCGATAGACCAGGGTGATCACTGCGTAGGCGATGACCAGGCTGATGCCGACGACCGGGGCCATCTGCAGCGCAAACGGCACGAATCCGATTCCCGCGGCGGCGCCGATGACGATGTTCTGCGGGTTGCCGGTGATGGTCAGCGCCGAGCCGATGTTGGCACTGGTGGCGATGCCCAGCAACAGGGGGATGGGTGCGACGCGGCAGTGCTGGGCGAGCACGACGACGAATGGTGTCAGCAGAAAGACCACCGTGTCGTTGAGAAACAACGCCGACATCGCCGCACAGGTGACCATCAGGACTGCCAGCAGCGTCGCCCCGTGACCGACGGACGCACCCAGCCAGTGGGCAGCTGCAGCGAAGACGCCGGCTTCTTCGAGTACCCCGTTGATGACCATCATGCCGGCCAAAATAATCAACGTCGACAGGTCGATCGCCTGCCAGGCGGCAGCGGGTGTGATGGTGCCCAGGGCCAGCAGCAGCGCTGCGCCGATGACTGTGATGGCCGCGCGGTTGACCGACAACCCGGGCCACGAGCCGCGGGCGATGCCGTACATGACGGCAATGACGACACAGACCGCGGCCACCTCAGACATGTGAGGCGACCGCGGCGCTGTGGGTATATCTGATGGGGGTGCCGCGCGTCATTCGCTGTAGCGCTCTTCGAGCCACGGATCGGCGTTGTTGTTGTAGCCGTAGCGTTCCCAGAAGCCGAGGCGGTCTGCGGTCATGAATTCGAGCCCGCGCAGCCACTTGGCACTCTTCCAGAAGTACTTTTTGGGGGTCAGCAGGCGCAGCGGGTAGCCGTGGTCGGGGGTGAGTTCGGCGTCTTCGTAGAGGTAGGCGAGCAGGGCGTCGTCTTCCATCAGGAATTCGAGGGGTACGTTGGCGGTGAAGCCGTATTCGCAGTGCGCCATCACGTGGGTCACCCCCGGGTCGAGGGGCGGGAGGAGCTTGAGGAATTCGCTGAAGCGGACCCCGCGCCAGCGGGTGTCGAGCTTGCTCCAGCGGGTCACACAGTGGATGTCGGTGACCACTTCGACGGTGGGCAGGGCACGGAACTCGGTATACGAAAAGGTCTTGGGGGCGGCGATGGCGCCCCAGACGCGCAGATCCCAGGTCTCGGCGAGGTTTTGGTAGAGGGGCACGTCGCCGTAGTGCAACACGGGGAACTTCTCGGTCAGGTGTTGGCCCGGGGGGACGCGGTCAGCGACGTCGTTCGGTGTATGGTCGGCGCGGCGCCGGAATGCATTCAACATGGGTGCCTCCTTGGCTCACAGTCTAGTATACCAATCACCAGCGCGGGTCGGGGTTTTTCAGGGCGGGCAGCTCAGCGAGCTCGGTGGGTGCGCCGTCGACCGCCCGACCCCACGCACGCAGTGCCAGGGAGGGGGGCGGGTCCCAGCGGCGCACCGGAGCAGGCTGCGCCGGGGGCAGGTGGGCAATGATATCGCTGACGGCGAGTAGGATCTTGGCGCGGCTGAGGGTGCGGCGCTGCCAGTGTTCGTCGAGCTCGTGCAGCCGTGCGATGGCGATGCGGAACGCCTCGTCGTCGGCCGTCGCTAATAACCGCGCCAGCATCGTGCGCACCAGGCCACTGGTCTGGTCGAGCTCCGCCAGATAGACCTGCTGTGCTTGATGGAGTTGGCTCTGCAGGTGTTGCAAGGCGTTGTTGAGGCGGTCGTAGCGCTGCAATAATTTGGCCAGCTCGCTCTGCAGCGGGTTGGTCAGATCGCTGGCGGTGTGGAAGGTGGCGTCGAATGCATTCACTTCGTGGCGGATACTCTGGACCCCGCGCTCGATATCGGGTGCTGCGGCCAACGGGTAGAGAATCAGCTGCTGTTCGACGGCGTTCATCTGGCAGGCCAGCATGGTGCGGGCGCGGCTGCTGCGCTCGCTGATCAAACCGGCGAGTTCGACCACCGGGATGCGCAACAAGGGCGTCAACAGTTTGTTGAGGGTGCGGGCACTCTGATAACAGGCAGCGCCGTCGAACGGGGTGGCGTCGGCCGCGTGCTGGGCGACGTGGTAGGCGGCTTCGATTTCGTGGTGAGTCGCAGGAGTGACCGTCAACAGCGACGCACGCATGGCGACATAGCGTTGGATGAGCTCTTCGGCGTCGCTGTACTCGCTGCGGGCGACGAGTTCGACCTGGGCCGCGTCTGCCGCACGCTGGATGATGCAGGCGTAGAGCGTCTGGGCGCGCTGGTGGGCTTTTTCGGCACTGGCGAGGGCTGCGGCGATGTCGTGGTGACGGTGCGGGCTGTGGGTGTTCAGCTGGTCGACATAGGCGGTGTAGACGCAGGCGACGACGGCGTGGGCCTGGGCCTCGCT
>JBJOJU010000249.1:0-4160 GCA_046046485.1 Chloroflexota bacterium
CATCGGGGTGGCTATCGTCGCGGCGCTGCAGCAACACGCACTCGTCATCACGAGCAGCCGGGCAGCGGCGCAGCAGTGGCTGCAGAGCTTCGGGCAGGCGACCGATGTTGCTTCCACCGACATCGGGCTCTATCGGCGCAACGCGCCGGTGCCGGCGTTGACCGTGACGACCTACCAGCAGTTGATCCACGCGCCGCAACGCGTCCTCGACGCTGCCTGGGGGGTCATCGTCTACGACGAGGTCCATGCGCTGCCGGCCCCGGTGTTCCGCACCACGGCAGCCTTGCAATCGCGGCGCCGCTACGGGTTGAGCGCGACCCTGGTGCGTGAGGATGGGCATATCGACGACGTCTACAGCCTGGTAGGCCCACAGCGCTATACACTGCCGTGGCGTACACTGGAACACGCCGGCTATATCGCACCGGTGGTGTGCTATGCGGTGACGGTCGAGCAGACGGTGTCCGAGCGAGCGGCGTATCAATCGGCGTTTCCCCGCCAATACGGGCGCATGGCCGCGACTGCGTCGGCGAAGTTGGCGGTCGTGCAACGGATCGCGGCGCGGCACCCCGATGCGGCGATTCTCGTCATCGGGCAATACCTCGAGCAATTACACGCCTGTGCGCAGCTGACCGGGTGGCCCATCATCACGGGCAACACGCCGCCCGACGAGCGTGATGCCATCTACGAGGCATTCCGCCGCGGCGAGGCAGCCCGGCTGATCGTGTCGAAAGTGGGCAACCAGGCGATCGATCTGCCCAACGCGCAGGTGCTCATCCAACTGTCGGGCGCCTACGGATCGCGCCAAGAAGAGGCGCAGCGGCTGGGTCGAATTCTGCGGGTGCATCGGGGCGACACGGCGTTTTTCTATTCGCTGATGACGAATCACACGCGCGAAATCGCCGATAACTGGCAACGCCAACGGTTTTTGCTCGCGCAGGGCTACCGCTACACCACGATCGACGGAGCAACACTATGAACGACGGCTTGTGGGGGACCATCACGACACTCGTTCCGCGGCGGCGGCTGGTGTGGCTCGTGCTGCTGGGCGGTGTGGTGCTGGGGGTTTTGTGGTGGTTGCGCAGCGTCGTCGACCTGTCGCCGACGGGGTTGCGGACGCTGCTGGTGCCCTTGGGGGGCTGGGGCGCGCTGTTGCTCGTGATCGGGATCGCGGTGATTTTGGTGGTGCCGGTGCTCCCGGCGACGGTGTTGCAGGTAGGCGCAGGGTTGGTGTTCGGTCCCTGGGTCGGCTTCGCACTGACGCTGATCGGCGATTGTCTGGGTGCGACGATTGGATTTTTCATTGCACGCCGCTGGGGAGCCGACTACCTGCGCTCACGGCTGTCGGCTGTGGAGCAAGTCGCCCTCGACGACCTGACAGCGCGCATGAACACGAGTAGTCTGCTGCTGCTGCGGGTGTTGCCGGGGCCGGCGTACACCGTGGTGTCGTTTGCGGCGGGGTGCAGTCGGCTGCGCTGGTGGGAGTACCTGTGGGCGTCGCTGGCCGGCGTCGCACCGGGGTTGTTGGTGCTGACGGTAGCGGGTGATTTGAGTACGCGCGACCCGTGGGCTGCGGCGGGAATCGGAGTCGGATTTGTGATTGCTATGGCGGCAGTGAGTCGGTTTTTCAAGAAAAAAGACGCCACAGCCGAGCGTTGATGCAGGGTTGACGCAAACAGCACAGCGATATAACAATTCCTTATAATACGCAGGAGATACTGATAACAGTGGAGTACCGACATGATTGACGCCGCCCGCATACAAGCGCTCTATACAACGCATTTTGGCACCGCGCCGACGCTGGTCGTCCGTGCGCCGGGTCGGGTCAACCTCATCGGCGAGCACACCGACTACAACGACGGGTTTGTGTTGCCGGCGGCGATCGACCGAGCGACGTATATCGCTGCGGCACCGCGCGACGATCGACGGGTGAAAGTCGTTGCCGTCGATCTGAACGAGACCGACGAATTCGCCATCGACCAGATCGAGCAGAGCGGGATTCGGCCGTGGAGCAACTACATCCGCGGGATGGTCCGGGCACTCTTGGCCGCCGGCCACGTCATCAACGGCGCCGACATGGTGGTGGGCAGCAGCGTGCCCCGCGGGGCTGGGTTGTCGTCGTCGGCGGCGCTCGAAGTCGCGACGGGGTATGTGTTCCAGCTGTTCTACAACTTGAATATTCTGGGCGAAGAGTTGGCCCTGATGGCACAGGCGACCGAGAATCACTTCGTGGGCGTCAACTGCGGCATCATGGACCAGTTCATCGTGACCCTGGGGCAAGCGAATCACGCGTTGTTGATCGACTGTCGTGATCTGAGCTACCAAGCTGTCAGCGTACCCACCAACGCGGCGATTGTCATCTGCGACAGCCACATCGAGCGCTCGTTGGCGGCCTCGGCATACAACCAACGCCGTGCCGAGTGTGAGCAAGCAGTGGCGATTCTGGCGACGGTGTTGCCGGGTATCAAAGCGCTGCGCGACGTGAGCAGCCAGCAACTGCAGCAACACGGGCATTTGTTGTCTCCGGTGGTGTTGCAGCGAGCACGCCACGTGGTGACCGAAAACGAGCGGGTGCTGACCGGGGTCACGGCGCTGCGCGCCGGCAACGTGGCAGAATTCGGGCGCTTGATGAACGCCTCGCATGCGAGCATGCGCGACGATTACGCCGTCAGCATCCCCGACATGGATGCCTTGGTCGCAGCGGCGCAGCGGGTCAGCGGCTGCTATGGGTCGCGGTTGACGGGTGCCGGGTTCGGTGGCTGTACGGTGAGTCTGGTCGAAACCAGCGCGGTCGAGCGCTTCCGTCACGAAGTCGCGGCTGCCTATTTGGCGGCGACGGGGCGGAGTGCGTCAATCTATGTGACACACGCGGCCGACGGCGTCGGGCGGATCCGCCCGGAGTAAGGCCTTTTAGCGAGAGGATGCACGGATGCAGACGATTCTGTTGGTCGAAGACGATGCGACGCTGGCAGAAGCACTCCAGTACAACCTCGAGCGCGAAGGCTACCAGGTATTAACGGCGGGCGACGGCATGACCGCGCTCGAAATCGCCCGCCGCGACGCGCCGGATTTGTTGGTGCTCGATGTGATGTTGCCGCGGCTCGATGGGTTTTCGGTCTGTCGCATGCTGCGCAAAGAGAGCACCGTGCCCATCCTGATGCTCACAGCCCGCCAAGACGAGGTCGACCGTATCGCCGGGCTCGAACTCGGTGCCGACGACTATTTGACCAAACCGTTCAGCGTGGGCGAGCTGATGGCGCGGATTCGGGCGATTCTGCGTCGTTCCGATCGGCAGTCGACCGAAAACCGCGACGTGGTGAAAATCGGCGCGCTGACGCTCGATGCCGGCTCGCGCCGCGCCTGGCGCGACGACAACGAGCTGCAACTGTCACAGAAAGAATTCGACCTGTTGAGCTGTCTGATGCGCAACCGCGGCCTCGCCCTGTCGCGCGATATCTTGCTCGAGCGGGTCTGGGGCAGCGACTATGTCGGTGACGGTCGGACGGTCGACGTGCATATCCGCTGGCTGCGCGAAAAAATCGAGATCGATCCGAGTGTCCCGGTCTATCTGCAGACGGTGCGGGGCATCGGGTACCGGCTCGACGCCCCGAAAGCCTGAGCGCTGATGAGCCTGAACGCCCTCTACCCGTGGCTGTTCGCCATTGCGGCGGTGATCTGGCTGGTCGTCGTCTGGCGGCAAAACCCACCCGAACGCCGCAAATCCCCACAACCACCACTGCCCCCGGCGACACCGCCGTTTTTGCCCAATGACGTCGCCATCGAAATCCTCGACATCGGCGTGATGTATGTCACCGCCGATGGCATCGTGCTGCACCATAACCCGGCGCTGCGCACGGTGCTGCGCATCGCGGGCGAGATCGACGGCCAAACCCTGATGAGTCTGGGGCGCGATCACGTGCTCGACGAGTTTGTGCGCGCAGCAGCGGCGGCGCAGATCGACGACGAGCTGTTGCTGCAGCAACGCAACCCGGCACGGACGCTGCGGGTGGTCGCGCGGCCGATGGTCTGGCCCAACGGTGCCCGGGTGGCGATGGTCATCGTGCGCGACGTGACGCACCTCAATCAGCTCGAGCGCGCCCGCCGCGACATGGTGGTGTCGATTTCACACGAGCTGCGCACGCCGCTCGCCGCGCTCAAGATTT
>JBJOJU010000267.1:0-2782 GCA_046046485.1 Chloroflexota bacterium
GTTCATTGTTCATTGTTCATTGTTCATTGTGAAGGGGGCTGGATGAACGAATACGCAGTCATCGGGTTCGGCGCGGTCACCGGCATCGCACTGAGTTCGGCGGTCGGGTTCCGGGTCTTTCTGCCATTCCTTGTGGCTGCAATCGCCACCAAGCTGGGTGTCTTGGGTGTCGCCCAAGACTTTGCCTGGCTGGGCAGCTGGCCGGCGATCGCGGTGCTCGCGGCGGCGTCGCTGAGCGAAATCCTGGCCTACTACATCCCCGTGCTCGACCACGCCCTCGACGTCATCGGGGCACCCGCCGCCGTCGTCGCCGGCACGCTCTTGACCGCTTCGATGGTCGTGGGGATGGACGAGTGGCTGCGCTGGTCGCTCGCGCTCATCGCCGGCGGCGGTGTGGCAGGTACCTTGCACACCGGGTTCGCCGCCCTGCGTGGCGCTTCGACCGCGACCACCGCTGCAATCGCCAACCCCGTCATCGCCACGGGCGAGGTCGTCGGCGCCACGACGACCGCCGTCGCTGCGATTGCACTGCCCGTGGTGGTCGCCGGTCTAGCTGTGGTGGCGGTGGTGATTCTGTTGACGTGGTTGACCCGCTCGCTGCTGCGCCGCACGGCCCGGGGGAGTGCGTGACCCACACCCGCCGCATCGCCTTGACCGACCCGCAGGTGCTCCAGTGTGTCACGACCGTCGTCGCCGTGCGTCCCGATGCCTTCGCCACCGCCGAATCGCCGTTTTTCAGCGGCGGCGGCGGCCAACCCGCCGACATCGGCTCCGTCAGCAGCGGCGGCCGTAATGCAGCGATCACCGGCGTCAGTGTCGATGACGCAGACCTGCTCTGGCACGAGACCACGACCCCGCCGCCGCTGGGGAGCAGTGTCGACCTGGTGGTCGATCGGCCGCGCCGCCGCCTGATTTCGCGCATGCACACCGCCCTGCACGTGCTCAACACGCTGGCGCTGCAGCACTACGGCGCGTGGACGACGGGGGCACAGATCACCATCGACTACGGGCGGCTCGACATCAGCGCGACCGAACTCACCCCAGCGCTCGTCGACGACCTCGAGACGAAGATGAACGCCGTCTTGACGGCGTATCACGCGGTGCAGTACCTCTTTTTGGCGGCGGCTGATGCGGCACAGCGACCCGATATCTTGCGCACGAAAAACGTCCAGCCACCCGTCTATCGGGGCCAGATCAGCGTCGTCGAAATCGTCGGGTTCGACGCCCAAGCCTGCGGCGGTACCCACGCCGAAAGCACCCACGTCGTCGGCCCCTGTGTCATTTACAAGAGCGAAAACAAAGGGCGCGAAAACAAACGACTCTATGTGCGGTTTGCCGATTAGTCGCTGAGGAAGCGCTCGCGGTACCCCGGCTGCGCCAGCATGCACGATTCGGATTGGCCGAACCAGCGATACCGGTTGCGCGCGACCCAGCGGTAGACCATGTCACGCAGCCCGCGGGGCACGACCCGCAAGCCGGCGAAGACGCGCAGCGGGCCGGGCAGCAGCCCGATCAACACCAAGACGGCGTCGCTTTCGACATATGCGCGCCCCTGGTGGATCAACACGACGCTGCCCAGTGCCGTCGCCGAGATACCGTGTTGGGTGCACAACTCGCCGCCGATCGGCGACTGCAACGAGGCGAACGCCACGACCCCGGCGGGGTCGCGCGGCAGCACCCAGCGCACAACACCGGCACACAGATTGCAGACACCGTCGAACAGCAGGATGGTAGGTGGTAGTGTATTCATTTCATCATTGTAAAACGATTGGCGGCGCGCCGGCAGTGCGCCAGATGAACTGTCGATGAGTGGGTCAGACCAGTGCGTTGGCCCTTCGAGCAGGTAGCAACAGAGAAAGAGGATGCATGGCTGTTTTGTGTGAAGGTCTGTCGGTGGTGATTCGTCGCCCTGCGATCGCGACCCGCTACATCGGTGGCTTCGACGCATTTCTAGCGGCGCTGCCAGACCCGCAGACCCTGTGCATGGACGACCACCTCGTCCGCGTGGGGTTTCTGGCTGCCCGTGCCGTGAAAACATATACCGACACCCTCGTCGCACACGGTCTGGTGTTCATCGCCGCCGACCGGTTCGTCGACATGGCCGTGGTCGATATGCAAGGGGGCGTGACCATGGCGTGCCCGTGGTTGCAGTACGCGCGCATCCCCGGCCCCGATGGAGTCGGACGGCTGCCGGTCTGTTGGTACGCCGCCGGCGGGATCGCACTCGCCGCCGATTCGAGCCCGTTGGCGTGCCCGCCGGGGTGGGTCTACGACGGGTCGTTGAGTCAGGCGTTTCGCGCGATGCCGGGTCGGTTGTAGGGGAAGAAAAAGAAACCCCCACGGTGCGCGCACCGTGGGGTAGTTTGGCTCCCCGACCAGGATTCGAACCTGGAACCTACTGATTAACAGTCAGCCGCTCTACCGTTGAGCTATCGAGGAATATTCGCAACGTCTTGTAGTATAGCAGGTGCATATGAGCGTGTCAAATCAAATTTGTGATTGTGTCGCATGCTCGTCATCAGTGCATGAATCAAGGCGTGATGGCTGTATGTGTGATTGTTGTGCGCTTCTACACCAACCATACCGCCAGCATAACGCTGTGTCGTTACGGGAGCGTTGTGCCATGCGTCCTGGCATTCGGCAAAATACCTCGTGGCAGTGATTTGCAGTCTATAATACACATCAAGTTGACTAGTTGAGGTGTCATGTGAGCGCTCCCGAACAACGCGTAACCGAGTTACGCTCCCTCATCAAACACTATTCATACGAGTACTATGTTCTC
>JBJOJU010000298.1:0-6520 GCA_046046485.1 Chloroflexota bacterium
TGGGCGTGACCCGCATCCTCGACGCCGTGCGCGTGGTCGACCCGGGCATCCGCTTCTACCAGGCGAGCTCGTCCGAAATGTTCGGTAAGGTGCAGGCAGTGCCCCAGATCGAAACGACCCCGTTCTACCCGCGCTCGCCGTACGGTGTCGCCAAGCTGTACGGGCACTGGATCACGGTCAACTACCGCGAGAGCTACGACATGTATGCCTGCAGCGGTATCTTGTTCAACCACGAGAGCCCGCGCCGTGGCCTCGAGTTCGTCACCCGCAAGATCACCAACGCCGTCGCCCGCATCAAGCTGGGCAAAGACAAAGAGTTGCGGCTGGGCAACCTCGACGCCAAGCGCGACTGGGGCTACGCCAAAGACTACGTGCGTGCCATGTACCTCATGCTGCAGCAAGACACCCCCGACGATTACGTGGTGTCGACCGGCGAGACATACTCGGTCCGCCGCTTCTGCGAAATCGCCTTCGGCCATGTCGGCCTCAAGTACGAAGACTACGTCGTCATCGACGAACGCTTCTATCGCCCAGCTGAAGTCGATTTGTTGGTCGGTGATCCGGCCAAAGCCCGCAAGCAGCTCGGGTGGCAACCCGAGGTCAGCTTCGAGCAGTTGGTGACCATGATGGTCGACGCAGATTTGGCCGCCAATAAATAAGTCACTGCATTCGGGTGGCAGTATCGAGAGGGTCACACAGCGTGTGACCCTCTCGATTTATTGCGCGCGCACGCGGGTTGGCCCCCGTGCTGCGTCATGCCCATGGAGCACTCCCTCGGGGGTCTCCACAGGCATGACGACATTTGTACGTGGTGCGCTGAGCGCACGCGGTAGAGGTTTTCACCAGCCACACGCGCAGGGCGCGTCGGTTTGAATGTCGTCAGCCCCGTGGAGACATGACGCGAAGCGCAATGTGCTCCATGGGGCTGACGTGTCATTGTTCATTGTTCATTGTTCATTGTTCATTGTTCATTGTTCATTTATAATCCCCACATCTCCCCTCACATTCAGAGGTACCCATGAGCGTTGCAACGATGCACGGGCTGGTCTATCGCGGTCCGCGGACGCAGACGCAGATCGAATCCGTCGCCGTGCCCACCCCGGCGGCCGGCGAAGTCTTGCTCAAAGTCGGCGCCGTGGGCGTCTGCGGCACCGATATCCATGTCTGGCAGGGCGACAACCATCAGATGGCAGGCCCGCGCATCCTCGGGCACGAGTTTTCGGGTGAAATCGTCGCACTGGGCAGCGGTGTCTCGGAGTTCCGCGTGGGCGAACGAGTCGTCTCCGAGACCGCCTCGTGGGTCTGCGGCGTCTGCCCGTATTGCCGGGCTGGCCAGTACAACGTCTGCCCGACGCGTAAGGGCTTCGGCTTTGGTGCCGACGGCGCCATGGCCAATTACGTGATTTCGCGCCCGGCGATTCTGCATCGTGTGCCATCGACGGTGTCGCTGGCGCATGCTGCCTTGACCGAGCCGGGGTGTGTCGCCTACAACGCGATATTCGAGAAAAGCCGCCCACGTCCGGCCGACCACGCCGTCGTGCTGGGGCCGGGGCCGATCGGCTTGATGTGCATCGCCATGCTGCGCATCGCCGGCGTGGGGCGTATTTCGGTGATTGGGTTGCGCCGCGACGGGCATCGCCTCGAGCTGGCCAAAACGATGGGCGCCGACGACGTGCTCGTCGCCGACGAAATGGATGCGGTCAAAGCCGTCATCGACGCCGGCGACGGTTTCGGTGCGCATTTGGTGGTCGACGCCGTGGGCGTTTCGAAAACCCTCGACCAGAGCCTCGATATGGTGCGCCCCAACGGACAGATCACCAAAATCGGCTGGGGTCCCGCACCGGTCGGGTTTTCGCTGGATCGTCTGATAATCAAAGCCGCCACGCTGCAGGGGTCGTTCAGCCACTTGCACGGCACGTGGGAACGCGTGCTGGCGCTGATGGGCACCGGCCAGCTCAATGTCGCTCCGCTGGTGACTGAATTCGACCTGCACGACTGGCACGAAGGCTTCATGGCCATGGAAGAGCTCACGATCCCCAAAGCGGTGTTGCGGCCGAACGGACAGATGGCCTGACACAGGCTGCAGGAGGGTGTGTATGGCGTTGCATGTCGGGCGCAATCCGATCGGGTTGGCCGCGTATTCGTTTCCGTGGCGCTGCGGTTTCATGGGCGCTGGCACCGATCGGGTCTGCCAACGTCCCTACGACGCGCACGCGTTGCTCGAACTCGCGTCGTATTACAACATGGCGACGGTCGAAATCCCGCTCGACATCATCCGTGACCAGAGCAGCACGGGGCTGCACGAGTTCCGGCGGCGCGCCGATTCGCTGGGGATCCACATCGTCGTCGACGGCGCCGTCATCGACGTCGCGATGCTTGAGTCACTCATCCCACGGGCGGCGGCCCTGGGCGCCAAAGTCGTCCGGGTCATGCTGAGTGGGATGCTCGAGGGTGCACGAGCCACGTACCCCGGTGGCTGGGAAGCGCATCTGACCAAGCAAATCGCGGTCCTCAAGCAGTGCCGTTCGCTGGCTGAATCGTATGATATTATTGTCGCCCCCGAAAACCACCAAGACCTCGACAGCAGCGACCTCGTCCGCATCTGCGACGAAGTCGGGGGCGCGCACATCGGCGTCACTCTCGACGCGGTCAACCCCCTGGCGGTCGCCGAAGAGCCCATCGCGTTCGCCCGGGCTGTGGGGAAGCGGATCGTCAACGTGCATCTGAAAGACTACACCTTCCACCTCACGCCCCAGGGCTACAAACTGGTGCGCTGCGCGCTGGGCCAGGGCGTGCTCGACGTGCCGGCGCTCTTTGCGGTACTGGCCGAGGTCGCTCCCCAGGCTACCTGCAATATCGAGTTGGCAGCCCTGCACGCCCGCCACATCAGAGCCTGGACGCCTGAGTGGTGGGGTGGCTATTCGCGCCCCTACAGTATCGAGACGCTGCGCCCGTTGTGGGAGTATGCTGCCCAGCACGTCAGTGCAGCCGACAGCGAGTCGTGCACTCCGTGGGAACACGGCGCCGACGCCGTCACCCTCGGGGCCTACGAAGAAAGCCAATGTGCCCAGAGCGTCGTCTATCTGCGCGCTCTGATGCCGCACCACACCGGAGGCAACCGATGACCACAGTGGCACCGTTGGATCTGTTTCGTCTCGATGGCCGCTCCGCCCTCATCACCGGCGCATCGGGCGGCCTCGGCATCGTCTTTGCGCACACCCTGGCAGCTGCCGGTGCAGACCTGGTGCTGGTCGGGCGGCGTGCCGAGCCGCTGCAAAGTCTGGCTGCCGAGCTGCGCACCCTGTATGGCCGCAGCGTGCAGTGCCACGCCGCCGATGTGACCGACCCCCTGCAGATCGACGCCATGGTCGCAGCGGTGGGCACCGTCGATATCCTCGTCAACAGCGCCGGTGTCAATCTCCGCAAACCCGCTGTCGAGTATCCCATCGAAAAATGGGACGAGCTGATGAAGGTCAATCTGTCGGCGCCGTTCTACATGGCGCGGGCGTTTGCCCCGCAGATGATTGCCCGCGGTTGGGGTCGCATCGTTAATATCAGCTCGATGTTGGGGACGGTCGGGCTCGCCGAGCGGGCGCCCTACACGGCCACCAAAGGCGGGCTGATCCAGTTGACGAAAACATTGGCGCTCGAATGGGCCAAGAGCGGGGTGACCGTCAACGCGTTGTGCCCCGGCCCGTTCGCGACCGACATGAACATCCCCATCATGAATAACCCCGCTGCCTACCAGTGGTTCATCGACCGCTTGCCCATCGGGCGCTGGGGCGACCTGAAAGACCTGCAAGGGCCGATTTTGTTCCTGGCATCCGACGCATCGGCGTTCATGACCGGGGCGTCGTTGGTCGTCGACGGCGGGTGGACGGCGCAGTAGAAAACGAAAGGAGCCGCGCATCATGGCGACAGGCTATCGGGTCGTAATGCCCAAAGAATACACCGTCGAGATCCAAGAATTCACCATACCCGCGGTCGGCGCCGACCAGGTGCTCATCGAAACTGAGGCCTCGGGTATCAGTGCCGGCACCGAGTTGGCGATCTACACGGGCATCCATCAGTGGTTGAAAGACCCGAGCAACACCTGGGCCAAGTTCCCCTTTGTGCCTGGGTATAGTGCGGTCGGTCGTGTCGTCGCAGCCGGCAAAAACGTCACCCGCTACACGGTCGGCCAGCGCGTCTTCGGGCCGGGGCGGCACGAGAGCCATGCGATAATCGATGTGCACGACCAGACCGAGCTCTTCCCTATCGCCGACCACGTGCCTGCGCCGCAGGCGGCCATGCTGTCGCTGGCGCGCTTCCCCTTCACGGCACTGGTCCAATCGCAGCGCATCTTGGGGCAGGCGGTGGTGATTCTGGGCATGGGGATGATCGGGCAGATCGCCACCCGGCTCTTCGCAGCCTCGGGCGCCTACCCCATCATCGGTGTCGACAGCTTCGCGCAGCGTCGCGCCTGGGCCGAACAGGTCTACGGCGTGCGTACCATCGACCCGTCGACCGGCGATGCCCGCGCCAAGCTCGAAAGCATCTTGGGGCGCCGCGCCGACGTCGTCGTCGATGCCACAGGGGTGCCCGCGGCGCTGCAAGACGCATTGGCACTGGTCGCCGACGGCGGCCAAGTGGTGCTGGTGGGGAGCCCGCGCGGCATCATCCAAAACTTCGACTCGTACTGGGACCTGCACGGCCGCTCGGTGACCGTGACGGGGGCCCACGGCAGTGCCATCGGCGGCGCGGTGCGCGAGCACTTCCCCTTTACCCGTGACCGGGCCTTGCCGCTGATTGCCCACTACGCCGAGAGCGGCAAAATCGACTTGTCGAACATGCTGACCCACCACGTGCACGCCAGCCAAGCCCACGAAATGTACGACGGGCTGCTCAATCACCGCAATGAGTACCTGGCAGTGACGTTGCATTGGGACCGCATATGACCAACGCACCGGTCGTCGTCATCAGTGGCGCCGGGAGCGGCATCGGTGCCGCGACTGCGATGCGCTTCGCCGCCGCCGGCGCGACGGTGGTCCTGCTCGGGCGGCGTGTCGAAGCGCTGAAAGAAACCGCACTGCAGTGCTGGGATCGAGCTGTCGTCATACCATGCGACGTGACCGACGAAGCGGCGGTGCGGGCCGTGGCGGCCCAGATCGAGTTCCGCTTCGGGCAGATCGACGTGCTGGTCAGCGCCGCCGGCACGAACCTGCCGGAGCGCACCGTGCCGCAGCTCACCGGTGCCTCGTGGCAGATGATGATCGACACCAATCTGACCGGTGCGTTTTACCTGCTCAGCGCGTGCGCACCGCTGGTGCGGGTGGCCCGGGGGGTCGTGGTGGCTATCGGTTCGACGTCGGTGCCCCGCCCCAGTGCTCTCGGTGGTGCAGCCTACAATGCCGCCAAGAGCGGCTTGCATGCGTTCGTGCGTACGATGGCCCAAGAGGAAGCGGCCCACGGCGTCCGCATGACCATGTTGCACCCGGGCGAAGTCGACACCCCATTGATCGACAAGCGCCCAGCGCCGGTCAGTTCCGAACGCCGGGCGGCGATGCTCACGGCCGACGACGTGGCGATGACGGTCCAGTTCATCGCTAATCTGCCGGCGCGGGCGCATATCCCCGAGATGATTCTGACCCCCAGTTCCAACCCGTTCGTGTGACGCGAAATACACAAAGCCCCACGGCATGCCCCCATACGGGGGCTGACGTGGGGCAATTATAGGCACGCCGTAGGGTGTTGTTCGTCCGATTATCTTCGTGCGATCGCCGTGTCGCGTTCGCGGGGCAGGTCGTACCAGGCGCTGTTGAGCACCTCGAGCGCCTCGGCATCGAGGGTCAGATCGAGCTGCGCCAACGAATCGTTGAGTTGTTCGGGTCGACTGGCGCCTACGATCGGCGCGGTGATTCCCGGCTGCGCACGCACCCAGGCCAGGGCGGCGTGGGTCAATGAGATCCCACGGCCCGCGAAATACTGCTGCAGGTGGGCCACCATGTCGTGGACTTCGTCGTTCCAATAGCGCTTGCGATAGAGCTCGCCGGCGCCGGTCAGGTTGAAGCGTGTGCCCGGTTGGACGGTGCGCTGCGTGGTGTAGCGCCCGGTCAACATGACGCCGGCGAGCGGGTTGTAGGGGATGATGCCCAGCCCGTAGGTCTGGGCGACGGGCACGATTTCGTCTTCGATCATGCGGAACAACACGTTGTAACGCGGCTGCACCGAAATGAAGCTACTCAGATGTCGGGTGTCGCTCGTCCACAACGCCTGCATCAACTGCATGGCGGGGTAGTTCGAACAGCCGATGTAGCGCACCTTCCCGGCGCGCACCAGGTCGGTCAGGGCTTCGAGGGTTTCGCTGATCGGGGTCTCGGCGTCGGGCGAGTGCACCTGGTAGAGGTCGATATAGTCGACACCCAAGCGCTGCAGGCTCGCGTCGCATGCTGCCATGATGTGTTTGCGCGACAGGCCTTCGTTGTTGGCGCCGGGTGCCATCGCTCCTCGGCACTTGGTCGCAATCACCAGGTCGTGGCGG
>JBJOJU010000338.1:0-4517 GCA_046046485.1 Chloroflexota bacterium
GGTGTTCGATGGTGCGAAAAAGAGTGTTTTTAATGTCAGAGAATGTGATTCATTGAGTTATTAAATAAAGTCTTATCTTCCTAATCAACAACAGCCTGCCCACGCCGGGCAGGCTGTAGACGTTTGGCACCTCGCGTGAAGAGTGCTTTTTCGTCGATTGGGTTCTTCACGTATCTGGCTACGTATCTGAGGGAGAGAACGCCAGGCTACGACCACAACAAAGGGCGAGGTCGTCATGCCCCACGTAGTGGGGAACCTTACTCAAAGAAAGCCTTGTCCTCCGGCTCGAGGTACTTTTTCGCCGCATTGACGCGGAACGTCACGCCCAAGCCCGGCCGATCCCACACGTCGACATAACTATTTTTCACGATCTGGTCGGGCAACCCATCCACAATCTCATACCACCAGGGGTGATTGGCCTTGGGGTATTCGAAGGCGATGAAATTATCCGGCAACGTGGCACAGACCTGTACCAACGCTGCCAGCCCAAAGACACCGTTCCCCGTGCCGTGCGGTGCCATTGCGATGCCGTGGATGTCGGCGTACTCGCAGATCCACTTGAGTTCGGCGATGCCACCGACGTCCAGCGGATCCGGGCCGATGACGTCGACCGCTCGTTTTTCGATCAGCTCCATGAAATTCTGGCGCAGATACATCTGCTCGCCGGTGTGCAGCGGCGTACTGGTCTGCTGCTTCACATCGCGGTACTGGTCCGCAGTGACAAACGGGGCATAATCGCCCGACAGCATGTCTTCGAGCCAGGCCAGGTGAAAGGGCTCACAGGCCTTGGCAAAGCGCAGCGCGTCTTGGGGCAGAAAACCGGGGCCACAATCCAGTGCCAGATCGATTTCGGGGGGAAGCGCCTCGCGCATCGCTGCCACACAGGCGATGGTGTGCGCCATGCCCTGCGCCGTCATGACGCCGCGGTTGCTGTGCACGCCCCAGCTGCGTCGTTCGCCGTAGCTGTAGTTGGGCACCGTCGTGGCCATCGGGCTGTGGAACGAAATGGGCTGTTTGAAGAGGGTGAACCCTTCCGACCAGCCCTGGATTTTCTGCACATTCTCGACATACTCTGCCGGCGTCTGGGTGGGCATCGGGTAGCGGTTGGTGGTGATGTAGGTGCGCACGCGGTCGCGGACTTTGCCCCCCAACAGCTTGTAGACGGGCAGATTGGCCGCTTTGCCGGCGATATCCCACAACGCAATTTCAATCGCACTGACCGCCGCGCCCCACGGCTTGAAGGCCCCCATGCGGCGGATGCGCTGCATGACGGCCTCGACATTGGTCGGGTCCAGACCCAGAATCATCTCGCGATAGTACTGCACATGCGGCTTCAGGTAGGATTTATAAAACTCTGCTTGGCCGTAGCCGTCGATCCCGGCATCGGTGGTGATGCGGATAATGGGCGAACCGCCGATAATGGCGCATTTCAGGTCGGTGATTTTCATGTCTGATTCCTCACATGGACCCCATAGGGGCGTGGTATACCACGCCCCTATGGGGTTGAACGAATATCAATCAAAGAATCCTTGGTCCGCATCCGCCAGATACTGCTTCGCCTTGGCGTTGAACGACACCCCCAGACCGGGGCGATCCCAGACGTCGATGTAGCTGTTTTTCACGATCACATCGGGCAACCCGTCGACGATGTCGTACCACCAGGCGGGGCGGGCGAGCGGGTACTCGAACGCCAGGTAGTTGTCGGGCAGCGTTGCGGCGACTTGAACCAGGGCTGCCAACCCGAAGACGCCGTCGCCGGTGCCGTGGGGCGCCATGGCGATGCCGTGTAAATCGGCGTATTCACAGATCCACTTGAGCTCGGCGATGCCGCCCACGTCCAGCGGGTCGGGGCCGATGATGTCGACCGCCCGCGTTTCGATGAGCTCCATGAAATTCTGGCGCAGATAAATCTGCTCGCCGGTATGGATCGGAGTCGTCGTTTTGCTCTTCACATCGCGGTACTGCTGTGCCGAGACGTAGGGCACGTAATCGCCCGTGACCAAATCTTCCAGCCAGGCGATTTGCATGCCTTCGACGGCCCGCGCGAGCTTGACCGCATCGGCCGGCAGAAACCCCGGCCCGCAGTCGAGCGCCAACTCGATATTGCTGGGCAACGCCGCCCGCATCGCTTCGATACACGCGACGGTATGGGCAAAACCGCGCGCCGTCATGGTGCCCCGGTGCGGGTGCCGGCCCCAGGCACGCGGTTCGCCGTAGTAGTAATCGTGGGTGTCGTTGGGCATGCGGCTGTGGAAGGCGATGCCCTGTTTGATGAGGGAAAAGCCTTCGGGCGAGGCGGCCATTTTCAACACGTCTTCGGCGTAGGCTTCTGGCGATTGATCACGGAGCGGGAAGCGGATCGCGCCGTTATAGACGCGCACCCGGTCACGCACCTTGCCACCCAATAGCTTGTAGATGGGCAGATTGGCCGCTTTGCCGGCGATGTCCCACAAGGCGACTTCGATGGCACTGACCGCGGCGCCCCACGGTTTGAATGAGCCCATCCGGCGGATGCGCTGCATCACGGCTTCGACGTTGGTCGGGTCGAGCCCCAGGATCATCTCGCGGTAGTACAAGATGTGCGGGGCCAGGTTGGGCTTCCAGTTTTCGGCTTGGCCGATACCGTCGATGCCTTCGTCGGTGGTGATACGGACGATGGGGAAGCCGCCGATGACGGCGACTCGCAGGTCGGTGATTTTCATGGCGCTCCTCTTGACCGGATGATCAATCGTTCACTATCGCTCGACAGAGAATACTGCTCGTGGAGAGTTGTCGTCGGAAATCGAATTTGTGGTATTGTACTGGCGATACGGGGGTCGTACTGTGGTATGCGATTTCAAGGTGGATCGTACGATGGCCGTGTTTCGCCGATACAGAACTAAACGATTCGGGTATGGCTTGATGGTGCTGTGGCTCGCGCTCGTTGCACCGTTGGCGTGCCCCATCTATTGTCATTTCGTACACCAACAGGTAGCGACCATCGACAGCTATGTCTGTGGTATGGCTGCAGACGGGGCTGATGGTGCAGGTGCCGCCCCGGCACACCAGCTCCTCGCACTCCCTTCTCCTCTACTTCTCGCAATGCTCGCCACTCCGATTGTCTGGGTTCTCCGTGCAACGTGGACCCGTGCTGTTGTTATGTGGCTCGAATATCAGAATTTTGTAATCGTACCTACCACTCCGCCGCCGCGCCATTTCCTCGCACAGTCGTAGTCGAAATGTAGTACTGTGAAAGGATTATGCGATGCGTACGCGCCTATTAATGGTAGTGTTGCTGCTCTGTGCAGTTTCGATGTTGTTTGCATGCGGCAGCGCAAAACCACCGGTTTCGAAAGTCTTAATTCCGGCGACAATCTCGATGAACGGTGATGCAGAGCGCGGTGCGACGGTGTTCGCCGAGAAGGGCTGCACCGTCTGTCATATGCTGACCAGCGAGCAGCTTGTGGGCCCGGGTTTGGCAGGTGTCATGACCGAATCTGGCCCGCAACGTGCGATCGAGACGTCGTACAAATCAAACCTGCCAAACGGTTCCCCCCGTACCGAAGAGAATATCGCGCAGTGGATTATTGTCGGTGGAACGGGTGAAATCGGGTCGATGAGTCCGCAGAATGTCACTGAAGCTGAGCTCGCAGACATCATCGCGTACTTGCGCACACTTGAGTAGGGTCATTCTGAGCGTATTGACCCGTACCTGAACCGTGCACACAGCACATGGTTCATCACTGCACCCCACAGGTCGCATGTCCGTGCACCAGTGGGGTGCTGCTTTGCCGTTTGGCCGCTACCGTCGATGCATTTGACGGTTGTGATGCGGACGTTGGGGAATGCACGATGACCGCGACATTGTGGTCGGTGATTTGCATGCGTCAACCCGTTCGCTTAGTTCGCGCAGCGGCACAGAGCAGCAGAGTCGTCGACAGAGAATCGTTGCGTCCTACACTTTGCATAGATTGTGTATCGGTGTACCGACGCGGCACCAGCGACGTACCCGCTCGTCCATCGGTGTCCGTTATCCTCGGAGCGTGCTCCTTTCGCTCCGCTGTCATACCCGCATCCGCAGGAGCGGGTACTCTGCGCGATTCGTTCGCTTAATCTCACCAAACGCGTGCGATATGGGATAATCACACCAACCCCCCATCCCAAGAGGTGTTCGATGACGAACAAATTCACGATTTTTGTCATGCATTCTGCGCATACCGATATCGGCTATACGCACCCGCAGGAGCAGATCGCCAGCATGTATCTCGAGCACTACGACCACGTGCTCGAACTGTGTGCAAAGACGGCAAACGCACCGGTGGAACGCCGCTTCAAATGGACCTGCGAGACCTTTTGGCAGGTCGAACAATTCCTGACCCATCGCCCCGAACGCCTCGATGACTTTCTGCATTATTGCCGGTCCGGTCAGATCGAGATTTCGGCCAGCTACCTGCATTTCACCGATGCCATCGGCCCCGAGTCGTATGCACGCAGTTTCGACGCAGCCGTCGCATTCTGCCGGCGTCACAACCTCCCCC
>JBJOJU010000316.1:0-2516 GCA_046046485.1 Chloroflexota bacterium
ATGGCGATGTCGCCCAAGAAACGCGGCATGTCCGGGGGCAACACAAACCCGGTCGGCGCACCGTCGTCGGCAAACGAGAGAACATCAGTGGGGGTGTCGATGTTCCGATATTCGCGGTTGAGCTGGTGGACCTCGGCGCTGCTGGTCACATAGACCGAGACTTCGACGGTGCCGGCGACCGCCTGATGCGTCAGAACGGTGAGCGCCGCACGCTCAATGAGAGCCGCGTCCACGCCGGCCTTGAGGAAATCGTCGGCGATTTGTACATCGACCGCATAGTTGCTCATACGTGTCCTTGTGGTACCACCACCGGGTCAGCGGCGGGTTTGTCTTTGGCAGAATAGTCGATGCGTGGGTGATAGATGCCCTTGAGGGTGGCGGCGAACGCCGCTTTCACCTTGGTCAACTCCGCGTAGGTCAGTGGGCTATTGGCCAACTGGCCGCTGTCGAGCTTATCTTGAATAATCGACGTGATTAACTCATCAAATTGATACCCGCTGCGGTCGCTGGCTGGTACCAATGCGCCCGATTGGATCTTGGAGCGCACGGTCGCCTCGACACTGTCGGCGAGCATCAACAACGCCTGCTCCTTCGTCGCGGGGATCGGTCCGGGGTAGGTGAACGCCGCCACGTCGACCGGCTCCCCGCTCGCTTTGGCTTTGTTGAGGAATGCCCGGACTTGCGTCGTACCGTGATGGGTACGGATGAAGTCGATGAGTGCCTCGGGGAGTCCCGCTTCCTGCGCCAGCGCGATCCCATCGGTCACATGGCCGATGATGATCAGCGCACTCTCCTCGGGCGGTAACTCGTCGTGGGGGTTGATGCCGTCGTGTTGATTATCGACAAAATAATACGGGTTCCCCAACTTGCCGATGTCGTGATAGAGCGACGCGATGCGCAGCAACAATGCATTCGCTTCGATGGCTTCAGCGGCGTTCTCGGCCAGATTCCCCACCGAAAAACTATGTGCGTAGGTGCCCGGTGCTTCACGTGTCAACCGGCGCAACAACGGCTCGGCAGGGTGCGCCCAGCCCAGCAGCATCTGCTCGGTGATGACTCCGGCCATCCGCCCGACGTAGTTGTACAGGCTCATCGCCAACAACGCCGACAACACCGAACCGACCACCGTGATCCCCATCAAGACCAGCAAATCGCGCCACTCGATGCCGGCTGCCGACAAAAGGGTCACCGCGATGAGCACCACCACGCTGGCAGCAGCACCCGCCAAGCCCGACACCACAAAGGCGAGGGTGCGGGTGTTGCGGCGGATCATCATGGCAGCGACCATGGCACTGATCACCGGCGGCAACGCCGTCAGACTGTCGCCGTTGGTCATCAACCAGAGCATCAGCGCGACGTTCAAAATCATCATGCTGGCGACGCGCACGCCGAAGAGCACCGAAAAAATCATCGCCATCATGGCGATGGGCGCTGCGAGCACCAGGTTACTGGTCGTTGCGAGTGCGCGCGTGACCACGACCACCGCCAGAATCAAGATCGTGACCTCCAACAACTCGCGTGGTTTGCGTTCGGAACGCTTTTCGCTGCGCCAGAGCGTATAACTCAGCAAGAGACTGAGACACAGCGCCAGCAGGAACTGCCCCGCCAGACGGTTCCAGTTTGTTTTGGTGTCCAACAAGCCCAGGACCATCAGCTTTTCGTAGCGCAAATCGTCGACGATATCGCCGCTGCGCACGATTGTTTCGCCCTGCTTGATGAACACCGTGATAGGCTCGACGGCAGCCCGGGCTTTCTGACGCGCAGCAGCAGTCGCCACCGTGTCGACCGAGACATTTTTCTTGAGAAACGGCAACAACAACCGCACCGCCAATTCCTCGGCGACCGCGGGTTTTGCCGTCATGACCGCGCTGTGCGACGTGACCGCCGTTGGCACCTGGATCACCGCCAATTGTGCCGCAGTCGCGTCGTCGATACGCGCATCGACGGTGCGCACGACTTGGTCGTATGCCGCCAGCACCATGCTCTGGAACAACACCCATTCGGAGTTGGGCAGATCGGTCAAATACCCAGCGGCAGCGCCGTCGAGTAACGCGACATCGAGGCGTTCGTCGATCGCGTCGATCTGCGCTTTGCGCGCTGCATAGGTCGTGCCGTGCGTCCGAATGTAGTCGATCTGGTCGAGGATCCGCACCAGCTCGCTGCGCCCGGTATCGAGGATCTCCCCGTCGACTCGTTGAATCACCAGCTCCGGTGCCGACGCCGCGTTTTCGCGCGCGAGGTTGGTACTCACCTCAGACTCGTAGGTCAGCGCACGGGGCGAATAAATCGTGGCGCGGCTAGGCTGATTGGGGACGATGCCCTGCACGTCGAACGGCTGATACGCCAACACCACCCAATAGCACACAGTGACACTGCCCGTGACCAGCCAAAACCAATAGCGGGCGACGCGTTCGATCAAGTTGCGCAATTGGAGGGTGCGACTACTCATGCGTGGAGGAGTTCTCGGACGAGCTGGTTGAGCACACGGCCGTCGGCTTTGCCTTTGTAGCGCTGCA
>JBJOJU010000047.1:0-3380 GCA_046046485.1 Chloroflexota bacterium
GAAACACACACAGCGCGTGCAATATCTGCCGCTGGGTCTCGCTCAGCCGTTCCCAGGCAAAGGCGAAGACCAGCGACATCCGCCGCTGCCGTACGGGGATGTCCGGCGCGTGTACCTCGAGCGCGTCGATACGCTCCGCGACGAGTGCAGCAACCTGGCGACACGGCAGCGTCCGACACATGCTGGCAGCAATTTCAATCGCCAATGGAATCCCCGCGACCAGTGAACACAGCCAATCGATATCGGCATATTCTGCATCCCAATCGCGTTAATTGTTAATCTGTCGCGCCCGTGCCAGAAACAGGTCGACCGCAGGGTTGGCCCGGCGCATGTCTGTGGGCACCCCCGGTGTCGTGGGGAAACCGTAGAGTGGAAAGACGTACTCCTGCTGCAGTTCCAATGGTACACGTGAGGTCGCCATGATCGCCAGCTTCGGGCACCCCGCCAACAACGCGGCGATTGCTTCGGGGAGCTCCGCGACTTGCTCGCAGTTGTCCAGCACGCACAGGATCTCGAGCTCGGTCAGGCACTCGATGAGGCGTTCGAGCCGCGAACCGTGCTGGGCGAGATCGATGCGCAGGGCGTTGCCCAGAGCCGTCATTGCAGTTGCCAGGTCGCTACAGTGTTCGAGCGCGACGAATACCGCACCGTCTCTGAAACTCCGACTCAACGCAGCCCCCACCGCCCGCGCCAAGGTACTCTTTCCCATCCCGCCCGCACCGACGATGGTCACCAAGCGCTGGTCTGTCGTGGCAAATAGCCCCGTCAAGCGCTGGTACTCGGTCTCACGACCATACAGGGTCCGTGTCGGCGCTGCGATAGCCGGTACCACGGCACCTGGTTGCCACGTTTGTTGGCGTACCGTCGCAAAAAACGCCCGCGCCCGTTGGCTCGGCTCCGCACCATCCATACGACGGACCGCATCGACACAGTGCACGATTTGTGCCAACACTGCGCCGCGCTGCCCACGGCGTAGGTAGCATTCGTTCAACAGCATCTGTGCCGCTTCGTGGGTGGGTTCTTCGAGCACACACGTCGTCAACAACGGTTGGGCAGCAACGAATTCCCCTGTCTGAACGAGGAACTGGGCTAATTACCAGCGACTCTCCGCCGCTTGACGTGCATAGCGAGCCCGCGACATTTCGACCCACGACACGACCTGCGCAGCGACATCCAGCTTTTCGCCGTGCAGAAACGCACCCACATACCACTCGAGGCGGTTGCGCAGGCGTTGGGCACAGACCGGGCAGCGCTCGAGTGCCCGATGCCGGTGTGCGCTGCAGGCCGCCCCTTCGCGCCCAAACACCACCGTGTCGACGACCAGTAAGTCGTTGGGGACAAACGTAATCGTCTGCGCAGTCACCGTCAACATGCCGGGTGCAGCAGCGAGCAGCGGTAGCAGAAAACCGAGCGCCATCCGCACATTATGCAGACCATCGCGGACGTCGTGCTCGGGCCAGAAGAGTTCTGCGAGCACACGGCGTGGTTGCGCCACCCCTGCGTGCTCGAGCAACCACGCCAGGAGTATGCGCGTTTTCGCAGTCAAAAGCGGGAGTGGACGATCGTCGACACGACACGACCCTCCCCCAAACAGCGACACATGCAGCACGATTCCCCCTCTGTCTGTTACTCCATTCTAGACGGTCGTGTGTGTCGGCATGCCAGCCGACATAGACGATTTGTTGACACTAACGGCGGCACATATCTATGTTTTTTCCAGGTACATCATCAACGGCGCCATCCCGCCGACCGTCACTTGCAGCTCGTCCTGCACCTGCAACGCGGGGATATCAGCGACGGCACTTCGTAACAACCGGATCTCGTGACTGAGCAGGACCATACGCCCGCCCCGAGCGAGCACGCGCGCCGCTTCACGCAGCAGCGCAGGGTACAACCGCAGATTTTCGGTGTGCGTCCCGATCCGCTGCCCGAAGGGCAAATCGGCATAGACGACATCGATACATTCATCGCCGAGCGGTAGCTGTGTCGCATCCCAATCATTTATCTGTATGTTTTGAGAAAAGCCGGCTGCGGCGACATTCTCTGTCGCGCAGGCGCGCGCAGCGGCTTCGGTGTCGCAGCCGGTCACTTGTGTGGCGCTAGTCTGCAGCAACCGTTCGATCGCAATCGTGCCGGAGCCACAGCCGATGTTCAATACACGATCGGTCGTCTCCGCGCCACCGAATCGCACCATCGCGGCCGCGACGACGCCGTTCACGGCACCGGGGTAATTACACACCCGCCAAACCCGCGTCCCGAGCGGCCGCGGCGACACGCGAAACATCACATCCCACGCACCTTCGGATGATCGCACTCGGACGTGCAGGTCAGCCTCGTCAGAAACGACGCGCAAGCCCAGCGTCTGCGCCATGGTCGTGAGCACCCGCTGCATCACGGTCGATTCGGCGCCGGCCGCGTCGAGGGTAATCGTTGCAAACACACCGCGGGCGACCACCGCCCGCGCGGTGTCCATCAATTCATCCCATATCTGTTGCCCCAATAGGGCTTTTGGTCGTGGTACGGCATACCGATGGACGATGTACACATTTTGTGCGCACCGCAACTGCTCTGCGAGCGCCCACGGGTCAGCGATCAGCGCCCGGGCGTTTTCACCACTCCGTTGGAAACGGACCTTTTTCGCCGTGAGTTCATCCCACAGCGCCGGGCCTAATCCCGGCCATGTCACACATTCGACCCAGTACATCGTGCCTCTTTCTGTCTCTGTGCATTATACGGTGTTGCGGTCGCTTGACCATTTCTTGAAGATACCCGCACTCGGTACAGAGGTTTGACCATGCACCCTCTGGTATGGTTGTTGTGGGTAGACACACTGCACAACGGAGGAACATTCACATGTCACAACCCGAACGCCGCGCCGCTCTCAGCGCTTTCGCATGGACCGTGACCGTCATGGCACTCGCCGGCGGAGCCGTTTTCTATGTGGGCAATCAAACGCCAGCTCCGACTGCAGCGACCACAGACACTGCGACAGTCGCACAATATGCCGCTGCCCTCGACACCGCCAATGCCCGGCTGACCGAAGCCGGTACCCGCATCAGCCAACTCGAGGCGCAGGTCGCACAGCAGCAGACCGATTTCACACCAGCCCAAGACGCCGCGCCAGCTCCCGACGCAATCCAGACGGTCGTATCGGCGGAGCAAGCCATCGAATATGCTAAACAAATCGCCGGCCAGTACCCACCGACGAACGCACCCGAACTCGTCGACCTCGAGGGGCAGACCGTCTGGGCTATCCCCTACGAACCCGGTACCGTCTATGTCAACGCTCAAGACGGCAGCATTACCCTCGTCGAACGCAACCAACCCCAGGGCGGCCGTCCCGGCCACCACGACGAGGACCACGAATCCGAATCATCCGA
>JBJOJU010000053.1:0-3446 GCA_046046485.1 Chloroflexota bacterium
AAGCGGGTGGGCATGTCGGCCAACAGCCATGCACTGTAGAGCGCCGCGACGGCGGTGACACCGATCTGCGATGCATAGGCGGTGTCGACCAGTGTGCCGCTGTAGTTGACGGTGACCGATGCCGCGGTGGGGAGTGCGAGCAGCAGGATGCTGCGCAGCTGCGGGAGACGCGGTTCCCAGCGAAACCACAGCGGCGACTCGTTGAGGCGCGTCCCCCACCAGACCAAGGCCAGTTTGACCGCAGCGGCACCGACGAGCCCCACCGCCGGCCCATAGACCGAGATGGCAGGCCAAGTGCGGGCCGCCAGGATACCGAGAATGATCGTCAGATTATGCGACACGTACGCCACTGCCACCAACGTGAAGCGCGTATGCACCGTCAGCGTCGCCGTGCACAGGCTGGCGAGTGCCAGCAACAGCGGCTGGGCAAACAGAACCCGGGTCAACCCGATCGTCAACGCCTGGGTGTCTGCATCGCTGCCGGGGAGCAGGAGTGCCCGCACCAACCACGGCGCTGCAGCCACCCCGATGAGCGATGCGCAGGTCACCGCGACCGCCACGACTGCAGCGAGCGCATCGACGACCCGGCGTTGGTCGGCGTCGGCTTCGCGCACCAAGACGGGCACGAGCGCGGCGGTGAGGGCACCTCCGGCCACCAACGTCACGAGTGTTTCGGGTAAGCGGGCAGCGGCGTAGTAGGCCGCTGCAGCAGCGCTGTCACCGAAGGTAGCACTCAACAAGAGCTGGCGCAGCATCCCCAGCAACGCCGAAACGGCGAAGGCGGCTGCCATGACGACAGCCGCATCGTGGACACCGTAGCTCCGACGTGCATAGCGGAGGAATAATCCCATACAGCTCATTCAGAGACCCAGGGCAGGTGCACTGCCCTGGGTCAGCGAGTGGAGAAACACGGCGATGACTACGCCCGGATCAAGGCGACGACTTCGTCACGACGGGCGGCCATCGTGGCGGCATCCATCGCTTCGAGGTTGAGGCGCACCAACGGCTCAGTGTTCGAGGTGCGCACGTTGAAGTGCCAGTCGGGGTAGATAATCGACAGCCCGTCGCGGGTTTCGATCGTCGCATCGCTGTACTTGGCGCGCAATCGAGCGATGACCGCGGCCGAATCGGCGACTTTGGAGTTGATTTCGCCCGAGATGAAGTACTTCGCTTCGATGGGTTTGAGCAGCTGTGACAGCGTGGTGCGTTGGCGTGCCAGCATTTCGACGGTCAACAGCGACGGCAGCAGACCCGAGTCGGCGAAGAAGAAGTCTTTGAAGTAGTAATGACCGGTGACTTCGCCACCGAAGAGCACGTCGTCGTCGGCCATCCGGCGCTTGATGAAGGCATGCCCGACGCGTTCTTCCATGGCGGTCCCACCCGCGGCGGCCACGAGTTGGGGCACTGCCCACGAGGCGCGCACGTCGTAGACGATATTGGCACCGGGGGAGCGTTTGAGGAGGTATTGCGCCATCAGCGCGGTGAAAAAATCCCCCGACACGAAGTGTCCCCGGTCGTCGACGGCGAAGAAACGATCGCCGTCGCCGTCGAACGCAAAGCCCGCCAGAGCCTTTTCGCTGACGACGCGTCGCTCGAGTTCGGCCCGGTTTTCGGGTTGGAGCGGGTCGAGACCGTGGTTAGGCAGGTTGCCATCGGGCGTGAGGTACATGCCCACGAAGTTCACCGGCAGGCGCTTGTAGACCCGATCGAGGATGGGACCGACGGTGCCGTTTCCGGTGTCGGCGACGAAGGTCATCGGGCCGGCAGCGCGGATGACATCGAGGTCGATCAACGAGAGCATGTGCTCGATGAACTGCTCCGACAAATCGATGCTGCGGCGGGTACCCTTGGTCGTCGCAGGCGCATAGGCGTCGGTCTGCACGATGGTCCGCAGGTCACCGATTCCCTCTGCCCCGCTGAGCAGGTAGGGCATCTTGCGCACCATTTTGAAGCCGTTGTACTCTTTGGGGTTGTGGGATGCCGTCACCATCATGCCGGGCAGCCCCAGCTGCGCACAGGCGAAGTAGAACTGGTCGGTGCTGACCAACCCGATTTCGACCACGTTGGCACCTTGGTCGATCAATCCGCGGGTGACCTCGGCGAAGAGCGACGGCCCCGACAGACGCATATCGTGGCCGACCACCACGTCCGTGGCTTTCACATACGTCGCAAAGGCACGCCCGATGGCATAGGCACCGGCCTCGTCGAGCTCAGTCGGGTAAATCCCACGGATGTCGTAGGCTTTGAAAATCCCGGGGTTGATCTGCATGGCGACCTCCTCTGTGATTACGATTGCTCTGGCTGATGGGCAGGCGCGTGCTCGGTCAGCGCATCGGGCTGCGGCTTCCGCCGCCAGCGCTGCCACACCACGGCGATCAAGAACCCAGCCCACCAGAGGTAACACACCCACAACCAGCGAATGTACGGGCGGAACTCCAGCCGCACCTGGGTCACCCCGGGGTCGAGCGCGACTCCCTGGAAGAATCCGTTGACCACGAGTGACGGCGCCTCTCTCCACTCACCCGCCTGCTCGACTTCGACATACCACTGCGGGTGGTATTTCTGACTGATGACGAGGAGTGACGGCTGCGTCGGCGCGACCGAGAACAACAAGAGATCGTCGGCGTCACGGACGAGCCGGGGGACGGTGTACGAATTCGGGCGGGGGTCAGCCATGTCGACATCGCGTCCATGTTGGGTCGTCAAGGTCTGGGACACGACGATGGCTGGTCCCATGTAGGTCGGTGATTCGTAGACAAACAACCCGTCGATGAACCGCCCAAACCGGACGCGATCGATGAGATGGATCGTATTTTTGAATTTCCCCATGTTGCTATACAACAACCCGATGTTACTCATCCAGTACGGCAGACTCTGGTAATCGGGATTGATCGAGGCGTTGCGACGCCCATACATGAGGACCTGCCCGCCCAGCGAATTGATCATTTTGGAATAGCGTGCGGGTGCCAGGCTATTGTAGGTATGGATCGACGGGATATCAAACCAAGCGTTGACGTTGTTCCCCAGAAACGGGATGTTCCCGGGGATGATCGCCGTCCGAGTACCAGGTGGAATCATGTCACGGAGTTTCTTGTAGGGCTGCAGCTCGAGCACACTCGCACGCCACGGCTCGCGGAGCATCAGCGGGTACGAGTACCAGACACCACTCGCCAACACGGCGAATGCCAATACCCAACCAGAGGCACGCACCGGCTGGATCGCCACGCAGGCGAGCAGCACGACGGCGATTGTGAGAGCCGCGGTGGAGAGCGGTTTGTGTGTGCGCTGGACGATGTACAGCTCGATGACGATGATTACGACCTGCACCACCAGCATCGCGAGCACGGCACGTTTTGTCTCGGGAGCACTCGGGGAATCGACGATGGCCCGGACCCCCGTGAATGCCAAGAGGAGGCCCGGTATTTTGAGGTAGCCCAGCGACGAAC
>JBJOJU010000082.1:0-3225 GCA_046046485.1 Chloroflexota bacterium
ACAGCATCTTTTCGTAGGCACTGTCGTGCGGCGCGATACACACCACCGGCAACCGGTCGTCGATGAGCGCGATCGGGCCGTGCTTCATCTCGCCGGCGGGGTAGCCTTCGGCGTGGATGTAGCTGATTTCTTTCAATTTGAGTGCGCCTTCGAGCGCCACCGGGTACGACAACTGCCGCCCCAGAAAGAGGGCACTGGTGCTGTGCTGCAACGCTTCGGCCAGGGCAGTGTAGTCGGTGCCGTCGTTGAGCACCGCCCCCACCTGCCCCGACAACGCCAGCAGTGCGCGGATATGTGGGCGCATCGTCGCTGGCACCAAGACACCGCGCGCCTGGGCGAGTCGCAGGGCAAACAGATAGAGCCCGACCAACATCGCCGTGAATGCCTTGGTCGATGCGACCCCGATTTCGGGGCCGGCGTGCAGCATCAGCGAGCCCGCCGTGGCCACCCGGGTCGCCTGGCTACCCACGGCGTTGACGACCGCCAAGGTGTGCACGCCCGCACTGCGGGCTAATTCCATCGCCGCCAGGGTATCGGCAGTCTCGCCGCTCTGGCTGATGGCGACGAGCAGCATCTGTGGGTCGAGCACGGGGTCACGGTAGCGAAACTCCGACGCATAGTCGACTTCTACCGGCACGCGTGCGATCTGTTCGATCATGTATTTGCCCACCAGCGCCGCGTGCCACGCGGTCCCGCAGGCGGTCAGGGTTACCCGCGTGAGTGCACGCAGAGCCGCGTCGTCGAGTTTCACGTCGTCGAGCCGCACTGTCCCGGCTTCGAGGTCGACCCGGCCACGCAGCACATCGGTCAGCACGCGCGGCTGCTCGTGGATTTCTTTGAGCATGAAGTGCTTGTACGGGCCGCGCTCGATCGACACCGGGTCCCAGGCGAGCGTCGTGATGGGGCGTTCGACCGCACTGCCGTCGGGTCGGCAGATGGTCAGTCCCGCCGCGGTGATTGTCGCGATGTCGCGGTCTTCGAGGAAGCAGACGCGGCGGGTATGGTCGACGATCGCCGGCACGTCCGACGCCACATACATTTCGCCGTCGCCGACCCCGATGACCACCCCGCCGGCGTGGCCGATGCGGGTCGCGACCAACACTCCCGGTGCGTCGATCGACATCGCCACGATGGCATTGCCGCCCCGCAGCTGCGCTGCGGTGCGCCGCAAAGCCTCGGTCAGATCTGCGCAGGCGGCATAGTGCAGCCCCAGCAGATGTGCGATGACCTCGGTGTCGGTCTGCGACACAAACGTATGCCCTTCGGCGATGAGTTCGTTTTTCAGTTCGAGGTAGTTTTCGACGATCCCGTTCTGGATGACGACAACGCGCCCGCTGGCATCGCGATGGGGGTGTGCGTTCTGCTCGGTCACGTCGCCGTGCGTCGCCCAGCGCGTGTGGCCGATGCCCACCGTGCCCTGCACGGGGTTGATCGCCAGCACACCGGTCAGGCCCGACAACTTGCCCACGCTGCGGCGGATTTCGAGCGTCCCCGCGTGGTCGACGGCGATGCCTGCCGAGTCATACCCACGGTATTCGAGCCGTGCCAAGCCGTCGACGATCACGGGTGCTGCGGGCCGGGGCCCGACATATCCGACGATTCCACACATCACGCACTCCTTGTATCCACCCCGGTCGCCCCTGCAGAGAGACCGGCTATAATAGCGCTACAGCAACCATCACACGAGCAAACCGATGAGCCACCCAGCCAGTGCCCACCGTATCAGCAGCTTCGGGACGACGATTTTCACCGAAATGAGCGCGTTGGCCATCCAACACAACGCCGTCAACCTCGGCCAGGGGTTCCCCGACTTCGCCGGGCCCGATTTCGTCAAACAGGCAGCCGCCGATGCGGTGCTCGCCGACCATAACCAATACGCCCCGATGCCCGGCACCATCGGCCTGCGCCAGGCAGTCGCCACCATGTGGCGCGCCCGCACCGGCATCGATATCGACCCCCTCGCCGAGGTCAGCGTCGCCAGCGGTGCCACCGAACTCCTCTGCGACGTGATGCTCTCGTTCATCGATCCGGGCGATACCGTCGTGATATTCGAGCCCGCCTACGACGCCTACGTGCCCGACATCATCATGGCCGGCGGCCGCGTCATCCCGGTGCGTTTACACCCACCGACCGCTACCAACCCGCAGTGGCACTACGACCCGCAGGTCCTGGCCGATGCCTGTGCCCAGCGTCCCAAGCTCCTGCTGCTCAACACGCCCCACAACCCGACGGGCAAGGTCTTTTCGGCGACGGAGCTGCACGAAATCGCCCAGCTCTGCCAGCAGTACGACATCCTCGCCGTGGTCGACGAAGTCTACGATCGGCTGGTCTACGACGCCCACCGTCACATCCACCTCGCCAGCCTCCCGGGGATGTGGGAGCGGACCATCAGCCTCAACAGCATCGGCAAAACGTTCAGCGTCACCGGCTGGAAAATCGGCTGGGCGGTCGCCCCTGCCGCGCTCAACGCCGCCCTGCGTGCCAGTCACCAGTGGGTGACCTTCGCCACCTCGACCCCGATGCAGTACGCCTCGGCAGCGGCGTTGCTGCAGGCCGAATCCAACGGCTACTACACCCAACTCGTCGCCGAATACAGTGCGCGCCGTACGCTGTTGCGCGACATCTTGACCGAAACGGGGCTGCCGCTGGTCGACGCCCAGGGTTCCTATTTCATCTCGGTCGATGTTGCCCCGCTGGGGGTCAGCGACGTGAAAGTCTTCTGCCGCCGGCTCGTCAGCGAGCTCGGCGTCGCCGCTATCCCCATCACCGCGTTCTACGTCGCCCCCGATGCGCCACAGCTCGCCCGCTTCTGCTTCGCCAAAAAAGACGAAACCATGCGCCTCGCCGGCGAACGACTGCGTGGCCTCCACACCATCGCCTGGCGCTAACGTACCGGCACCGGCGCCCCGATCAACGGCAGCAACGCCTGTCGGAGTTGCTCGAGGCGCTGCGCGACGCCGTCGGCGCGCTGCGGGATATCTTGGCGGATCGCCAGTGCATCGAGGCGCAGCTGCGCAATCACGTCACGGGCGGTCTGCGGAGCCTGCACCTCGGCCATCGCCAAGGTGTCGTCGAGCGACAACAACAACTGCTGGGCTCGGACGATGTCGTTCTGCCCCAATGCCGCCGCGATATCGGCGACGTTGACCTGCGCCCGCGTGACATAGATCGCACTCCAGAGGGCTGCGGTCTGCGCCGTCGCCACCGCGACCACGGGTGCTGCGG
>JBJOJU010000154.1:0-3555 GCA_046046485.1 Chloroflexota bacterium
CCGATGACACCACTCGAATAAATGCCCCTCTTGCAGCGTGCAGTGTTGCACATCGCAATCGCCGAATTACGCTATCTCCGTGAACAGCGTGGCGAAACCCCAGTGATTATCAACGCCGCCGTCGAAATCGCTCGTGCCTATGTCGGTGATTCGTCTGCGCGCTTGGTCAATGGGATATTGGGGACGGTCGCGGCGCGGTATAGCCCACCGTCAACAACGCGGTAGCCAACAGGTTTTCCTGTGGTGATAAACATCGAACACAATACGTGTACGTAGTATGAGGTTGCGAAAGGAGCACATCCATGGCATCAGCAGAGATGCAGGCCCGTCTCAAGGCCATCGTCGCTGACCGCTTGGGCTGCGAAGAGTCCGCCATCGTCCCGTCTGCCCGTTTCGCCGAGGAGCTCAAGGCAGACTCGTTGGACCTCGTCGAATTGATCATGGCGCTGGAAGAAGAGTTCAAGGTCGACATCCCGGACGAAGCCGCCGAGAAGATCTTGACCGTCGGCGACGCCCTGGCCTACATCGACGAGCACGGCAAGTAAGTCCCCCATCGGCGCCTCTGCTGCACTGCAGCGGAGGCGCTTTTTTTGCCCCTCTGCTGCGTTGCCTGGCCTAACGGCGACACAACGGCTGGGTAGTGTACAATGACCGCGGTTGGTATGTCTGTCCGAAAGAAGGCAGTATGAACTTCCTCGGGATTGGCCCCGGTGAATTTTTCTTTGTCATCGTGCTCGCACTGCTGGTCCTCGGCCCCGATCGTCTGCCGGGTTTCGCCCGCAGCCTGGGGAAAAGTATCATCCGCTTGCGCAATTGGATGAATGCATCGCCCGATGCAAAAATACTCCTGCAGATCCAACAAGAACTCCAAGACGAAATCAACGACATCCGCTCGACCCTGCGCGAAGTCACCGATAGTGTGCGCACCGACCTGAACACCGCGGCCGGCGACGTCAACGCCGCCACCAGCAGCGCCAACACCGCGCTCAGCGACGCGTCGGCGAGCACCAATATGGCCCTCAACGATGCGACGCGCACCATCGCCGCGCCCCAGGTCACCACGACCCTGGCCGCCGGTGCTCTGCCTGCCGCACAGATCGCACCTGCCGCAGCCTCCGACGACCCGACAACGGTCGCCGCGCCGAGCGAAGCCGCCGACACCACACCCGCACCGGTCGCCCTGGTCGGTGCAGCCACCGCCGCCGACCAAGCCCTCATCGATGCCATCATCGCCCAGACCCCCAGTACGCCCAAAGCGACCGACGATGCTGCCCCCCTTGCGCCTGCTGCACCGACGCCGGTCGATACCGCACCAGCCGTGGTCGCCCGCAGCAGCAAGCCCAACTGGGTGGCCGCACCGGCTGCAGCCGCGCCGGTCGTCACGGCACCCGCCGGAGAGACAGCTCCCGCGACCACCGCTCCGACACCGCCGACCGACGTGACAGCGAGCACCGAGCTGCGTGCCGAACTCGCCGAACTCCGTGCCGAAATCACCCGCTTGAAAGTGACGCAGAATACCAGCAGCGCTGGTGCTGACCCGATGCTACGCGTCGAGGTCGAACAACTGTCACGCGATGTCAGCGCGCTGCGTGCCCAACTTGCTGCAACCGTGCCGCCGGTCGGGTCGACCACCGCCGATACCCTGATGTTGCTCCGCGTCGAACTGGGCCAACTGACCAACCGCATCGATACGCTGCAGGCCGACCTGCGCGCTGGCACTGCCCGTGTGGAGCCCTCTGCATGAACCAAGACCAATTTGTCCTGAGTGCAATTATCCTCGGCGTCCTGATCCTGTTGCCCCTCGTGGTGCTGGGGTTGGTGTGGTGGCTGGTCCCTGCCGAAGATCCGATCGACAGCTTCGTCGACGAACCCGACGAACAACCGGGCTCGTTGGGCGACTTCTGGGATGGTCTCAAACCGCACTTGGTCGAGCTGCGCGACCGGTTGGTCAAAGCGGCGATCGCCATCGCCCTGGGGACGTCGGTGGGGTTTTGGGTGGTCAACGATCCGTTGATCCCCAGCCCGAGCCCCGAATTGCCCAACCTGACGTTGCCCGATTTCATGATCCAGCAGCTGACTCCCCCGGGGACCCAACTCAAAGCTATCCAGGTGGGCGAGATTTTTCTGCGGTACATGAATATCGCCCTGGTCATCGGCATTATCATCGCCATGCCGGTGGTCGTCTATCAGCTCGTGGCCTTTTTTTCACCGGGGCTGCTCAACAAAGAAAAACGCATCCTATACGCGTCGCTGCCCATCGTCACCGAGCTGTTTTTGGCGGGTGTGACCTTCGGGTGGTTCTTCACGGTGCCGGCTGCGCTGGAGTTTTTGTTGACGTACGGCAACACGGCGATGATCCAGACCGTGCCGTCGGCAGATAGCTTTTTCGACACGGTGTCGACGCTGTTGCTGTGGAACGGCTTCATCTTCGAACTGCCGGCCATCATGTACCTCCTCGCCCGCCTGCATATCGTGTCGACGCAGATGCTCACATCGACGCGACGCTACGCCATCATCGCCATCACGGTCATCGCAGCCCTCATTACCCCCACCGGTGACCCGTACAACCTGCTGCTGTTAGCGGTACCGATGTACCTACTCTACGAACTCGGGATTGTGCTGACGCGCCTCGTGCCGGTCGCGCCCGTCGAGCCGGTCGCCGCCTAGCGCCTGCGCTTGATCGCACTGCTGTTCCGATCAATAATTGACCTCACTGTTCACCAGTGAGGTCTTTTGCATGCCCCAGCGCCCCCCACATCTGAAACCATTCCTCAAATGGGCTGGCGGCAAGCGTCAACTCCTCCCTGCTATCCGTGAACTCCTTCACAAACAGAGCACAGAGCACAGAGCACAGAGCACAGAGCACAGAGCACAGAGCACAGAGCACAGAGCACAGAGCAGACGTATTATGAGCCGTTCATCGGCGGCGGGGCGGTACTCTTCGACCTGATGCCCACGCGGGCGGTCATCAACGACATCAATCCGACGTTGGTGGCGTGCTATCGGGTGATCCAGCAGGGGGTCGACGAACTAATCGAACGACTCACAGAGCATGCGGCGCGCCACTCGCTGGCGCATTACCATGCGATCCGCGCCCGTGACCGCGACCCAGATTTTGCGACCGCCCCGGCGGTCGAACGGGCAGCGCGGTTGATCTATCTGAATCGGACCTGTTTCAACGGGTTGTACCGGGTCAACGCGGATGGATTTTTCAACGTCCCGATCGGACGCTACACCAACCCGGTCATCTGTGACACGCCGGTCTTGCGAGCCGTACACGCCTACCTGCGTGACAACGACATCACGATTCTGCAGGGGACGTATGCAGCGGCGACGCGCACGGCCCAGGCTGGCGACATCGTCTACTACGACCCGCCGTATCACAGCCCGACCAAAGCGAATTTCACGGCGTACGACGCCGGCGGATTCGACGCAGCGGCGCAGGCGACACTCGCCGAGGATTACACCGAGCTGACGCAGCGCGGCGTCTGGTGTCTGCTCAGCAACGCCGACACGCCGCTGATCCGGTCGTTGTATGCGGGGTATGCGATCCGC
>JBJOJU010000237.1:0-2933 GCA_046046485.1 Chloroflexota bacterium
TGTCCCACCCGATCGAGAGGAACGCCAAGACGGCACACAGCAGCAGCGCGTCGAAAACCGCTGGCGTCGCTATACGGCTGAACTCGAGGTGCACCGCCATGGCGACGAACACCAGCGACGCCAGCCAGGCGGTGCGGATGTCGAAAAACCGGCGTGCGGCGACATACAACAGCAACACGGTCAGGCTGCCGACCAACGCCGACACCGTCCGCACCGCCACAAACGAATCACCCAGCACTGCCATCGCGAGCGCGAGAATCACCGAAAAGAGATGATTGTGATGGTCAAAGGTCAGTGCGAACGGATTCCACTGCTGATTGGTCAACACTGCCCGCGCATCGATGCCGAATCGTGCTTCGAGGACCCGGGTCGCCGGTATGCTGTCGAGTGCGTAGAGCCGTACCGCGAACGCGGTGATCGCTAGCAGCACGATGCCCAGTATTTCGGCAGCCGAGAGCGGTGGTGTCGTGTCGCTCCCCTGGTGACGTTCGACCCAACCGACGATGATGAACCCCACAATCACCGCCGCACAGACCAGTGCGAGGCTACCGTTGAGGAGATCATGCACGACCAGACCTGTGCCGAATGACCGGATCGCAATGGCGACATACACGCCGACGAGGGTACACAACCCCAAAAAATAGTACGCAGGCTGATGATTGTTGAGTCGATAGATCAAATATCCGGCGATGAGACAGCTCGTCACTGCCAGACCGAGTGAAATCCAGTCGAAACCGCCGCCAAAACCCGTAAACAATAACAAGGTGGGCAGGAGCGTCGAAAAAATCAATAAGACCGTTCGGAGCACTTTGGTTTGCACCGCCTCCGCGTCGAGCACGACCGCGAGGACGGCGGGGTGTTCCCCATGCGACATAACTACCTCCACACAGCCATGCCTGAATTATACCTGTTCGGGCTGGAGTGTGATGGTCGGTTGTGCGGCAGGCAGGCGGCGTGACCAAAACGGCTGTGGTGTGAACTGAACGTACGTCGCCGCAAACAGCAGCACTGTTTCACCGACATTCCACCAGAAATGGACATCGAGGCGGACCGCTGTGGTCAGTCCCGGCAGGCGACAGACAAAACTCGAGCGCGTCACATCGCTTGTCGCTAACCAGCCATCACGGCCGAAGAATCCCGGCAACCCTTGTGCTGCGACATTCGACACCCCGATTGCGCGCAGTTCGTCGAGCGCCTGGAGGTAGCGCACCATCAGGTAGGTATGTTCGGCGGTGTGCGCGATGGTCCAGGCGAGCATCACCCACGCGATTTTGTTGCGCAGACCGCCGGCGACGAGCACCGCCATGATGAGCAACACCATCCAGTTCCAGCCGAAGTGCACCCACTCGGCGTTGGCCGCCGAGATAATGCCGCTCGCCTTGAAAAACGGCCAGCGGAGCACATGGTATTGAAACCACTGGACCGCGTGTTCGACGCCGTGGAATCCCTGTGCAGCCACCAGTGCCCCCAACAATGCAAACCACCAGCCGTGGCTGCGCAGAATCCGCCACAGGTGCATCGTGTAGCCAGGGATGACCCCAGCGATGACACAGGCTGCCTGGACCCACAGCGGCATTCCGGATCGCGCAGCCTGGAGCGCGGCGATCCCACCGCACACCACGCCCAGCGCGATGGGCACAGTGACCGAGCGCACGTCGAAAATATCGCCCATGCGGAATGTGGTGGGCTTCATGGTGCCGCCTTTCGCGTAATAACCAGGTGTTGATCGACGGGCACATCGGTGATGGTACTCTCGGCACCATCCGGCCAGCGGATGACCAGTGGACCGACGGCTGTCGCGTCCCCGAGACCAAAGTGCTGGGTCGTGGCATAGCCAGACAGATACCCACGCATCACCGCCACAGTCCGGGTCTGGGTCGCTGCAGCCGTTTCGAGGCGCGCTTCCGCACCAATCGCATCACGATTGGCCGTGGTGGGGTCGACCAACGTCACCAGCAGACGTTGGGTGCCGCACAGATGGTTTTCGTAGAGCTGGGCTGGGCCGTCGATTGGGTTGACTGCGACATCTAGGTCGCCGTCACCGTCGAGGTCCGCCATTACCGCGGCACGACCGCTGCCGGTGTTTTCGAGTCCACGCTGCGCTATGGTATATGACACACCGTCGTCGGTAGCAAACAGCATATCTGCCTCGGCGATCTCGCTATTGGGGAGATACCCCAGCAGATCCGTGGCCTTCATGCCATTGACCACATACAGGTCCTGCCAGCCGTTGTCGTCGAGGTCAGCAAACGTCGCAGACCAGCTCCAACCAGTCGCATCGAGTTGTTGCTCGTACGCGGTGTTGTCCCAGCCTTTCCCATCCCAGCGGTACAGAGTGTTTTCGGTGTACTGCGGATCGTCAGCCGAGAGCGGTCGGGTCAATTTCCCCATCGCCGGCAACCATTGTGCCAGCGTCGCGACGTCTTGGTCGAATGGTTTCATGTCGGTGGCATAGAGGTCGATTTCGCCGTCGTTGTTGGTGTCGGCATAGTCCAGCGACATGGTGTTTTCGGTCGTCTGCGAAAATGGCGCTGCTGCGACGTAGCCCGCTGCGGTGTTTCGCCAGGCATGGTCGGGCGTATTGAAATCATTGCCCACGTAGATATCCGCATGCCCGTCCCGATCGAGATCGGGGAAGGCGATAGCCAGTGCTTGGGCGTTGTCGCTGAGGCGTGCTGCACGGTACCCGGTTGCAGTGGCGGTATAGACAAAGACCCCGCCACCACCCCGTGTCTGAAAGATCAACCCTTGGGTTTTGAGTTGTTCGTTGTCGTAGGTGCCGAACACGGCATCCAGACGCCCGTCGCTGTCGAGGTCGTGCCAGCCCATTGCATAGAATGCCGTGTAGACATCGGGTATCGGCGTGAATGCGTACGTCCCGCCGGCGGGACGGCCGATCACCGGAGCCGCGAATCGGCGTGTCGCGACGATTT
>JBJOJU010000265.1:0-12467 GCA_046046485.1 Chloroflexota bacterium
ACGCCAAGACCTATACCAATTACTACCCCGTCCAGCAAGACTTGCCGATCCGTCAGGAACTGTGTGCGGTCGGTTCGATGAATTACTATGCACTGCCGATGACACGGGGCAAGGTCTACGACCTCGTGATCTCGGAAGCAGTCTCGACGGCCTTCAACGTCGACGAAGCGACCCAGGCCAACGGCACCCTCGACCTCGTCATGGAACTCTACGATCCCAATCATGTGTTGGTGGTGACCAGCGACGATTCGTACGAGCACGTCAGTGCCAACAGCACCAACCTCGACCCCTACATCAAACAGTTCCGTGCACCCCTCGACGGCATCTACGTCGTGCGTGTCTACGAAGCGACCAACGCCAACAAGGGCAAGTACACGTTGACGTTGAAAAACCTCTCCTACACCGGTGGCGACGACCACCGCTTCGAGGGCAACGTGCCCGACACCAGTGGGTTGTGCACCGATCTGTATGAGCCCGACGGTCTCCCCGAGCAATCGACCTTAATTTTCTCGAATCAGGTGCAAAAAGACCACCGGCTCTGCCCCAACGGCGACGCCGACTGGATCAAGTTTTTCGCGAAAACGGGCAACACCTATGTCCTCGCGACCGACACGACCAGCAACCTCAACAGCAGTTCCGACACCACCACGCAGGGCACCGACACGATTCTGACGCTGTTTGACCGTGACGGGTATACCCAGCTCGACCAAAACGACAACAAAGACACCGTGTCGTTCGATTCGCAGGTCGTCTTCACCCCGGCAGTCGACGGCTTCTTCTACCTGCAGATCAAGAACATCGGCGATCTGGGGAACCCGTTCTTCCAGTACAACCTGCGCAACACGGTCTGCCCGGCTGGTGCCGACGACTGCGCCGGCCGCACCCTCAACGAAGTCCCCACGTCGACACCGAGTGACGACTACTTTGCCCCGACTATCACCAAAGAAGGCTACGAAGAAATTCCCACCGAGACACCGGACCCCGAGGCGAACGTCCCCTACGAACGCGCCGGCTACCGCCCCTCGGTGGAGCTCGTCGATGGGCCTATGACCACCTTCGTAAACCGCGCGTTCGAATACTTGTGGGCACGCTCCGACCGACCGGTCGTGCGTGGGCAGGCCCAGCGCAGCTGGCTGTGGGGCCCGACCGGGTTGATGGCCAAAGCCGAAGCCTATCTGCAGATCCCCGGCGGCATGCGTCAGGTGCAGTACTTCGACAAAGGCCGCATGGAAATCAACGACCCCACGGCCAACCCGCGCAACAGCTGGTTCGTGACGAGCGGGCTGTTGGTCCGCGAGTTGATCAGTGGTCGCATGCAGGTCGGTTTGAGCGATTTCGTCGATCGTGAGCCGTCGGATGTGGCGATCACCGGCGACAGCGGCGATACCAACAGCCCGACCTATGCCAGTTTCGCCACGGTGAGCACGACGCGTGCCCCGGACCGCGTCGGTGCCTATGCCGACCAGAGCATCAGCCGCAGCGGTGCCGTCGCAGCCTTCGATGCCGCCGGCGTGCCCGCGGCCCGCCTCACCCACTATGTCACCGCGACCGGGCACAACATTCCCGCAGTCTTCTACGACTATCTCAACAGCACCGCCGTCGTCTATGTCGACGGGCGCAGTCGGACCGGCGCGCTGATGGACAACTGGGTCGCCACCATGGGGTACCCGCTCAGCGAAGCCTATTGGACCAAAACGTCGATCCGCGGGAATGTCCAGTGGGTGTTGGTGCAGCCATTCGAGCGCCGCGTCCTCACCTACGTCCCCAACAACCCCGCCGGCTGGCAAATCGAACAAGGCAACGTCGGTCGCCATTACTACCGCTGGCGGTACGGTGTCGATCCTTCCTGACAGCCAGAACGTGCGCGAACGATGACCTACGAACCCGATTATTCAACCCTCCCGCTCAACACCGTGGAGTTCCCACTCCCGGTGTTGCGTCGTCGTGAGGATCCCCTCGAGGCACTACGCAAAATCAGCGTCGACATCGGCGCCCGGCCAGTCACCTCGATCGCCGAAGCACAGACCGCAGCCTATGTCGCATCCCGTCTGAAGCGGGCGGGTCTACAGGCGTGGACCGATCCATTTCGCACCCACACCATCGCCGGCGGGGGCACCCTCATCGTGGCGCTGCTCGCCTGCGCAGCGATTCCTGCCTGGTCGTTCAACCACCTGTACGCCCTCGGCCTCGCCGTCGGCGCGTTTGTGGTGTCGTTGATCTTGACCAACACCCTGAGCAGTTTTTTCCGCCCACTCAACGGCGAGAGCCAGAACGTCGTGTCGACCCATTCGGCACTGGGGCACGCCACCCGCCGGGTCGTGTTGCTGGTACCACTCGATTCGCATCAACCGCGCGACCCGGTGGGCAGTCGCGATGCACAGGTCGCCGCTACACTGGCGATGCTGACCCTGCTGTTGCTCGAGTACTTCGCTCCACTCCCGCTGCCGGTGCCGGTGCGCACTGGGTTACTGCTGGTGGCACCGTTCTATCTGCTGGTGGCGGCCAGCGCCGAACTGTGGGTGCGCGCACAACCCTTTTCCGCGGGTGCAGTGAGCTATGGTGGAGCCATTGCCGCGATGCTCACCGCCGTCGAAGACCTGGGCCGTCTGCACACCACCGAACTCTGGGCGGTGGGTCTGGGCGGTGGGACGACCGGGGCGGGGCTCGCTCAGTTGGTGAAAAAATACCCCTTCGACGCCAAAGCGACGTTTTTCATCGGCCTCGAAGGCATCGGCCGTGGGACGCTCAGCTACCTGCTCCACGACGTCAACGAACGCACCCGCAGTGCCGACGACATCCTGGTCGATGTCTTCACCGAAGCCACCTTGGGCGTGCGCGCCGAACCGCGGGTCGCCAACTTCCTGCCATTTATCCGCCCGCTCACCCTCGCCAAACGGCGGACCATCAGCGTGGCGTGTCTCGACCACAACGGCCGCATCCCGCTCCAAGGGTCGGGCAAAGACACCATCGACGCGATCACCCCCGCGCTCATCGAACAGACCGCCCGGCTCATCGCCGACGCGGTCCGTGGGATCGATAATCACGACGGGTATTGATTTCTCAAATTTTCAGTTCATCCGCTGGCGTTCGATGAGTGCCAACAGCACCCCGGCGTACGCGTCGGCGGCGTCGAGTGCCGAAGACTCGTAGAGCCAGTCGTCGACTGCCAGCCGAGCCCTGACGCCTTCGCTGCGACTCTCGAGTGTGAGGACGGCCTGCGTCCCAGCATGTGCCGCGACGAGTGCGCGCAGCTGCCCTTCGCTGGGCAACCACGTGGCTTCGATGGCATACACCGTGTCGAGCGCCCACTCACTCGCCCCGTGGAACATCAACACGATGTGCCCGTCTTGGCGACCGAATTCGACTGCCCCAGGCGCGACCAACCAGGGCTCGACGTCGTCGGTGTCGAGGCAAAACCAATCACCGTTTTGCGGGTGCCAACGCACGCCCGCAGCCTGGAGCGCGGCTGCCAACGCCCCGGCAATCACTGGGCACCTCGGCGTGTGGCGCTGCGCCGCGCACGGGCGATTTCCTGCAGCCGCGTGTGCTGAATCGCCGTCAGCGTGGCTTCCCACTGCTGCCGAAACGGCTCCATGTGCTGGAGCAACAGACCAGCGACGACCAGATTCCGATACCACTTCCGGTTGGCGGGCACCACATACCACGGTGCAGCCGGTGTACTCGTCTGGGCCATCACGTCCGAGTAGACGGCCAGGTAGCGATCAAACAACTGTCGATCCCGCCAATCGTCGGGGGCCAACTTCCATGCCGTGATGAGCTCGTGTTCTCGTTCGAGGAGCCGGCGCGATTGCTCGGTTTCGTCGATGTGAAAAAAGCATTTGATGACGATGCTACCGTCGTCAGCCAACAGCTCTTCGAAGGCGTTGATATGCCGCAGTCGTTGCTGCTGGAGGCTGCTGGTGATCGTCTCGCGGACCACCGTCGCGACCACGTCTTCGTAGTGGGAACGGTTGAAAATCCCCAACACCCCGCGCGGCGGAATCGCAGAGTGCACACGCCAGAGAAAATCGCGGCTCTGCTCGGCCGGCGTGGGCATCTTGAACGACGTCACCGTCGCCGTGACCGGGTCGCCCTGCCCGATGACGAACCGTACAGCACCGTCTTTCCCGCTCGCGTCGAGCCCCTGCAGGACCAACAGCACCCGGTGCGTGCCCGCTCCGTACATGAGCGCTTGCAGTGCGCGTACCTCGCCCATCAGTGCTTCTGCGCGCGCTTTGCCCTCTTCTTTGGTGAGGGTGCCAAGACCGATCGGGGATTGCTCGGCGAGTGCCGGCTCAGCCACGGTATACCGCTCCGGCAGAAATTCCAACGGCATCATATGCGTCCATTCGTTCGTTCGTATCTGGCATCATAGCACAGCGTGCTGCAGCGCCACCGCCCGTGCGCGTACACCCAAAAGCGATGTGGTATACTTCGGCTATTACTGGCATGTACGAGGCAATCGATGAAAGAACTCTTTCGTCGTGCTCCGAAAGCGTTTACGCCCGGAGAGCAGACGCGTGACCAAGACACCCCAGACAACATGTGGGTCAAATGCCCCTCGTGTGGTGACTTGACGTATCACAAACAACTCCGCGATAACCTCAAGGTCTGCAAATGCGGCCACCATATGCGTCTGAGCGCTGTCGAATGGCAAGGCCTGTTCGACCCGGAATCGTTTGTCGAAGAAGACGGCAACATCGCGCCGCTCGATCCGCTGCGGTTCGTGTCACCCAAAGACAACTACGCCCAGAAACTGCGTGACACCCAGCGCGAAACGGGTATGTACGATGCCATGATCGGTGGCGCGGCTTCGGTGCTGGGTCAACCGATCCAGGTGACGATTTCGGAGTTCGAATTCATCGGTGGGTCGATGGGCAGCGTGTTCGGCGAAAAAATAGCCCGCGCCGCCGAGCGTGCCTACGAGCGCCGCGTCCCCCTGCTCACCATCAATGCATCGGGCGGCGCCCGCATGCACGAAGGCGTGTTGGCCTTGATGCAGTTGCCCAAAGTCAACCTGACCTTGGCACGGCTCGGCTCGATCGGCATGCCGCATATCTCGTTGATGACCGACCCGTGTTACGGCGGCGTGCTCGCCTCCTATGCATCGGTCGCCGACATCATCATCGCCGAGCCGGGCGCCCGTATCGGGTTCGCCGGCCGCCGGGTCATCGAGCAGACCATCCGTCAGAAGCTGCCGGCCAACTTCCAGAGTGCCGAGTTCATGCTCGAACACGGCATGATCGACATGGTCGTGCCGCGTACCGACCTGCGCAGCACCCTGGGTCGGTTGTTCAAACTCTACACGATGCGTGATGCCGATGCGTCACCGCTCCCCGCTGATGTGTGAGGCAATTGCATGAAGACCCCGCTTACCGCTTGGGATAAAGTCCAGATTTCGCGTCATGTCCAGCGGCCACGCACGCTCGACTACATCCGCGTGCTCTGTGAAGATTTCTTCGAATTCCACGGCGATCGCCGTTTCGCCGACGACGCCGCCATCGTCGCGGGTGTGGGTCGCATCGACGGCCAGTCGGTCGTCATCATGGGGCATCAAAAAGGGCGCGACACCCGTGAAAACATGCGCCGAAATTTTGGCATGCCCAAACCCGAGGGCTACCGCAAGGCGATGCGCCTGTTTCACCACGCCGAAAAATTCGCCCTGCCGGTCATCTGTCTCATCGACACCCCCGGTGCCGACCCGAGCATGGAATCCGAATCGCGCGGCCAGGGCAACGCCATCGCCGAAAACATCCTCGTGATGGCCCAGTTGCGCACCCCGATCGTCAGCCTCGTCATCGGCGAAGGCGGTTCGGGTGGTGCGTTGGCAATCGGTGTCACTGATCGCATCCTGATGCTCGAACACAGCGTCTACTCGGTCGCCGCCCCCGAAGCGAGTGCCGCGATTCTGTGGCGCGACGCCTCAAAAGCCGCCGACGCCGCGAAGACCATGCGCATCACTGCCCAAGACCTCCTCGACATGCACATCATCGAGACGATTATCCCCGAGCCCGAGGGCGGCGCGCACAACGACCCCGACAACACCATCCGCCGCGCAGGTCTCGAAATAATGCGGGCCATCGACGCCCTCAACGCCCTGCCCACGAGCGTGTTGCTCGACCAGCGCTACCAGAAGTACCGTGGCATCGGCGCGATGACGACCATGTCCACCGACCAACAGAGCAACGGCGAACCGCTCCCCTTCATCTAGACCATCCCACACGGCGCCGGCACCGCAGTGCCGGCGCTTTTTCTTGCCACTATGCCAGACACGACTGTCCGTACCGTACTCGTGAGCGCCACTGCCCGCCTCACCTCCACCTCGCCCACCCCACGGCTCGACGCCGAGCTGTTGTTGTGTCACACGACCGGCTGGAATCGCGCGCAGCTCATCGCCCGGGCGACCGATCCGCTCGAACCGGAGACCGTCGTCGCCTACGAGTCCCGCGTCGCCCGCCGATCCACCGGCGAATCGGTCGCCTACATATGCGGCGAACGCGAATTCTACGGGCTGCAGTTCGCCGTCGACGCCCGGGTCTTGGTGCCCCGCCCCGAGACCGAGCTGCTCGTCGAGTGTGCCCGTGCCGCTGCCGCAGTCCTCCAGCCGAAAGTCATCGTCGACATTGGGACCGGCTCCGGTTGTATCGCCGTGGCACTGGCCCACACAGCGGCGGCGCCGCTGGTGGTGGGGGTCGACATTTCGCCTGCTGCGCTGGCCGTTGCTCAGCACAACGTCGCGGCGCACGGGCTGACCGAGCGCGTTTCGCTCGTCTGTGCCGACCTATGCACACCACTCGCACCGGTGTCGCTGATTGTGAGCAACCCACCCTACGTCGTGCCCGGCAACGCCGATGCCGACGTCGCTGCCCACGAACCCGCGCTGGCACTCTACGGCAGCGACGCCGACGGTGCGTCGGTCTATCGCAGGTTGGCCCAGCTGCTGCCCGAACACCTGGCAGTACCGGGGTTTTTCGCCTGCGAGATCGACCCGCGCCAAGCCGATACCGTGGTCGCGCTGTTGCAGGCTGCCTTCCCCGCGGGCCGCGTCGGCGTGTCAGCCGATCTCGCCGGCCACGCCCGCGTCGTCTCGCTGTGGCTCGACGGCTGATCGCCACACCGGCCACAACTGCCACGTCCGCCACGCCGACAGCGCTGCGGCACCGCTACACGCCACTCCCAACTCCCACCACCCCGTCCACCACCAACTCCCCAGCAGCACCGACCAGCCCAGCCAGACGGCTGTGTCGCGTGTCCACACGACGCTCGCGACCAGCTGGCGTTCGCGCAGGCACACCACGGCGGTGGCGGCCAGCGCCGCCGCCGCCGTGGCCCATGCCGCCCCCATCACCCCCCACCGGGGGATCAGCAGCAGATTCAGGCCCACATTGACGCCCGCTGCCACCACCCCGCTCACTCCAAAGACACCGGTGCGCACCGTACGCACCGCCGTGACGCCCACGATCGTCTGCCACAGGCTCGCCACCGGCAACACCACCAACGGCAATACCAACGGCGCAGCAGCCACAGCCGCGCCGCCCCCGATGAGCCACAGGGCGGTGGGCGCTGCAGCGACCAACCCCGTCACCACCACCGCGATCACGCCCGCCGCCGCCCGCAGCGACACGGCCACGAAGGCGCTGTCGCGCAGGCGCAGCGCCACCGGGAGCCAGGCGCTTTTCAACGGCTCGAACAAGAACGCCGCCAACGACGCCACCAGCACCGCCAGAGCATACTGCCCCAACGCCTCGGCCGTGACCTGCGATGCGAGCAACCAGCGGTCGGCGTACAGCACGACCCACCCCGCGATGCTCACCGGCAACAACGGCGCGCCCGCCCACAGAATCTCGCGCACCAGCGTCCAGTCGACGGCACAGCGCACCAAGCGCCAGCCGAGCACCGTGCACCAGAGCGCCATCGCGACATTAGTCAACGCCAGTGCCCACAGCATGCCGGTGACCCCGGCATCGGCCCAGACCACCAGCCCGAGCCGCGTCCCCGCACTGATGACGACCAACCCCAGCGTCGCCGCCACACTCCGGCCAATGTCGAGGCGCAGCCGAAACAGCGCCTGGAACGTCGCATTCACCACCGCAAACGGCAACGCCGCAGCCAACAGTGGCAGCACGGGTGCGACGTCGGGGCGGGCGAGGAGTGTCGCGATCGAGACACGCCACAGCGCCACTGCCACACCCACCACAGCCGCCAGCACAGCGGTGACCAACAACACACTGGCCATCACAGTCTGTTGGCGCGCTGGATCGGTCGAGCGGGTGTACAACCCGGCAAAGACGGTCCCCATGCCCCAGAACGCCACTGTAAAAATGCCCTGCCAGAACGACTGGACGACGTCGACGGTGCCGTAACCGGCGATCCCCAGTGCCCGGGTATACAGCGGCGTGAGCAGCAACGCCACCGCCGGGCCCACAAACCCGACGACGGTGTACCAGAGGGTGGCACTGCGGAACCGCTGCATTGCTCGTGTCGCTTTCGTCGAAGACCGGCTGTTACAATACCATCGTACCGCTCACCAAGGAGTACCCGTGCAGTATCGCCTCTTGGCACTCGATCTCGACGGCACCGTCGTCCGTCACGATTTGTCGGTCAGCCCGCGGGTGCGCAACGCCATCGCTGCAGCCCAGCGCGCCGGCGTCGTCGTCACCATCGCCACCGGTCGCATGTACGGCGCTGCCATGCCCTTTGCCCGCTTGCTGGGCGTCGACGCTCCGTTGATCTGCTACCAAGGCGCCGTCATCCAGAACGCCAGCGACGGCGCGATCCGCTTCGCGGCGACGATGCCCGGGGCACCGACCGCCGAAGCCATCCGCTACTTGGCAGCCCACGACACGTTCGCCGTCGCCTATATCGACGAGATCCTGCACATCGCCCAACGGCGCCCCGAGCTCGAGATCTATCTGAGCTACCACCCCGAGGGCGCCGAGGTCCGCCTCTGCGACGACCTGCCGGCGGTGGTGCAGCAGCACCCGGCCACCAAAGTCTTGTTTGTCGCCCAACCCGAGCAGGTCGCACCGCTGCTGACGGGGTTGGCAGCCCAGGTGGGCGACCGCTTGGTGACCACCCAATCGCACGCGCTCTTTGGCGAGTTGACCGCGCTGGGGGTCAACAAAGGCGTCGCGCTGGCCGAGCTCGCCCGCCAGCTCGACATCCCCCAGTCGGCAGTCGTCGCCATCGGCGATCAGGCAAACGACCTCGAGATGGTCAGCTGGGCCGGGCTTGGACTGGCGATGGGCAACGCCATCGACCCCCTGAAAGCCGTCGCCAACCACGTGTTGCCCAGTATCGACGCCGACGGCGTCGCCGTGGCCATCGAGCAGTTCTTGCTCTAGTCGCCGACCGATCACACAGACACACAAAACCGCCCCCGATGCATCGGGGGCGGCGTGTCGCAGCTGCGGCGTCTCGTGGGGTCAGCGGGAGCGGTACATCGTGCGCAAGCACTTGGTGCAGACGCTGACTTGGACCTGCAAACCACCTTCGAGCGTCAACGTCGTGCGCTGGATGTTTGCCTTGAAGGTACGATTGGTGCGGGGGGCACGGCGGAACCAACCACCGGTTGCTTGGTGGCGGATGTTACGACCGAAAGTCAGCCCCTTATCGCAGATTTGGCACTTCGCCATGGGAACTCCTCCTCAGGAGACGCTCGCAGTCTCAAATGAGCATGTCACACACTAAGAAAAGATGATACCATACATAGCCGAGACGTGCAAACCACGTACGGCGACAGACACTACACAGGCTATGGTATACATCGCACCCCGTGCCATCGCACGCTTCGCACTCGCCATACTCTCTGCCATCCCAGCCGTTCGGGCGATCGGCCGCACCGCCGTGCCACTATCTGCACCCGCTGCCTGGGAGCAGGTCACCATCCACCAGCCGACCCAGCTGACCCTGTTGCTGACCGTCGCAGCCAGCGCCGACATCACAGCGACCCGGCAGGCGGTCCACGACCGTCTCGGTGCACGCCTGACGGCATGGCTCGGTGAGCCCGTCACCCTCGACATCCACATCGTGGCCTTGGCGCCAGACGCCTAGCCCTCGCAGAGGAGCAGACCCGTGCCGCGAATCAAAATCGTCACCGACAGCACCGCCGACATACCCGCAGAACTGGCCAACGAACTCGATATCACGGTCATCCCGGCCCTCGTCCAATTCGGCGATCAGGCGTTCCACTGCGGTACCGAGCTGTCGTCGGAGCAGTACTACCAACTCATCGCCGACGGGCGGCTCCGCCCGCGCTTTCTGCCACCGACGACCCAAGACATCGACAACGTCTTTCGGCGGCTGACGGTCCAGTACGACTACATCTATTCGATTCACATGGCGACGCAACTGACGCCCATCTACCGCGTCGTCCAACAGCTGCCATCCCGCATCCCCGCCACCGCTGCCAAGATCCGCGTCGTCGACAGCAAGTCGTTTTCGGCCGGGTTGGGCACCGTGGTGACCCACGCCGCCCGTGCCGTCCAAGACGGCGCATCGCCCAGCGAAATCGAGCGCATCATCGCCGACACCGTCAGTCAGACGCACTTCGTCTTTTTCGTCGACACCGTCGATGCGCTCGAGCAGGCGGGCTGCCTCGAATACGCCAACAACACCCTCACCAACCTGCAGCGCATCAAGCCGCTGTTGTTGCTCGACGACGGCGAAATCGTGCTCTACGAGCGCACACGCACGCGTACCAAGGCCATCGAGGGTCTGGCCACGTTCGTCGAAGATTTCCCCAAGGTGCAGTCGGTGACGGTCCTCTACAGCACAATCTCCGAAGACGTCGACAAGTTCCTCGAGCGCCTCGATCCGATTTTCCCCCGGACCGACGTCACCGTCATGCAGATGAGCCCGAGCAACGCCGCCATCCTCGGCCCCGGCGCCATGGGAGTATCGGTCTATGAAGGGCTCGCCTGACCCACAGGTGTTGTTGGTCGCGGTCGTCGCGCTGGGTAAAGCGGTCCGCCACGAACAAAAAACCGCCTGCGCCAATTCCTACGACCCCCGCGGCCTCGACGCCTGGCTCGACGACTGGCTCGACGACAACCCCGATGTCGAGCGCGCACCCCCGCTCATGCTCGTCGTCAAGACCCTGCGCGGCTACGACACGTTCCCCCAGCACCGGCGCAGCAATTGCGTCGACGCCGCGTTGTTGACGCTGCGCGTGCTCCATGACCAGTACAAGCACCCCAGCGCACCAGAGAGCGCAGTCCCAGCAGTAGCAGGTGAAAAGTCGCCCACGCGCAGCCCGCGCGTGGCCGCCACCCCGCCTACGGCTGCTGCTACGCCGACGACACCGGCACCCGAGGTTCCACCGAAAAAGCCCCGGGCCCGGGTCACGCCGGCACCCGCGGGTGCCGTCCCCGTCGGGCTGACGTCGCACATCGAACAGGTGCCGGGCGTGGGGGTGACACTGGCCAAGATGTTCCGCCGGCTGGGGGTGCGCACCGTGCGCGACGTGCTCTACCACTTCCCCCACCGGCATGTCGACCGCAGCAATCGCCAGCAGATCGGCGATCTCCGCCCCGGCGAAGAAGCCGCCGTGGTCGGGACCATCGTCGATTGCCGCAGTTTCAGCATGCGCGCCGGGGGCAAAGGCCTCGAGTACAAGCTCGAAGACGACTCGGGCATCATCAAGTTGTCGTTTTTCCGCCAGCCCTGGCTCGAAAAACAACTGCGCGTCGGCATGCAGATCATGGTCAGCGGCAAAGTCGAATACTTCAACGGGATGCGCCAGATGTCTGGCCCGAAGTGGCAGCACTACGCCGATACCGGCGGTGCAGATCTGCTGCATGTCGGCCGGTTGGTGCCGGTGCACCCACTCACTGAAGGTTTGGTCGAAAACAATGCCCGTGAGCTCATCAAGCGTCTGGTCGACCGCTATGCGACGCTGCTGGTCGACCCGCTGCCCACAGCGGTGCGGCAGCGCCAACAACTCGACCCGTTGCCGGTTGCGATCCGCCAGATGCACTTCCCCGACGACACGACGCAATTGGTGCGCGCCCGCGAACGCCTGAGCTTCGACGAGTTCATCGCCATCCAGCTGGGGGTGTTGCAGCGCCGCCAGGTGCAGCAACACGAGATTTCGCTACCCATTCCGTATTCCGATGCGGTGCACGCGGCCTTCCTCGGTGCGTTGCCCTTTGCGCTGACCAACGCCCAGACCCGTGCCATCGGCGAAATCTTCCACGACATCGCCACCCCCGTACCGATGGCTCGCCTGCTGCAGGGCGATGTGGGGAGCGGCAAAACCGCCGTGGCTGCGGCGGCGGCGTTGCAGGCGATCGCAGCCGGCTACCAAGCGGCGATCATGGCACCGACCGAAATCTTGGCCGAACAGCACTACCGCGGCTTGTCGCTGCTGCTCAGCACTATTGCCATCCCCGGGCGCAGCAGCACCATCGACGGCGACAAAGCCGCGCGCATGGCCGAGATCCAACTCTTGCTGGGGCTCGACCCCG
>JBJOJU010000341.1:0-3277 GCA_046046485.1 Chloroflexota bacterium
TATTCTGTGCCGGGAGCTCCGCCGTGTCTTCGGGCAGACAGACGACCCGATTTCGGTCATCGTGTTCATCGTTTTCTCGTCGATTACCCTGCCGTTGTTGGGTCTGGGCAATGCGCAGTACCTCGGCCCGCGGCAGTCGGCCGATGTGCCCCAGCTCCCCTGGATCAAGTAACCCCGCGCCGTCGGCGCCTCTGTTGCACCGCAGCAGAGGCGCTTTTTCGTCGGTTCGGCCGTGGCCGTGACACGCTCGTCTCTATCGAAAGGTTCTCATGGGTACCGAAAACACCGATTCGTCAGTCGCCGCGATCCTCGCCGTGTTGTTAGGCAGTACGCTGCTCATCGTCGTCTGGATCGGCTTCGTGCTCTTTCTCGTCATCGGCATGTGGAAGCTGTTTATCAAAGCCGGCGTCGCAGGTTGGCACTCACTCATCCCCGTCCTCAGTACCTACAGTCTGGTGAAAATCACCGGCCTGCACGAAATCTGGTTCTTGTATCTGTTTGTGGTCGGGCTGCTGTCGGTACCGGTGTGGGTATTTGGATTGGTCGCGCTCTACTTTACCTACATCGTTTTCCGCGAGCTGCGGCGGTCGTTCGAACTCTCCGACAGTCCCGGCGCCGTGATTGTCTTCCTGCTCTTCTCGGGCATCACGCTCCCGCTGCTCGGCATCGGCTCCGCCACGTATCGTGGGCCGCAGCAATCGGCTGACGTGCCTGCGCTCCCCGGGCAGTAAACGCCACCTTGCCCCTGGTCGCCATACGACCAGGGGCTTTTTCTCCCCCTGCTGCGGTATACTGGCGGTACCCACAGAACGACAGAGGCAGTATGGATCGCAATCAACTCCGCATCGATATCAATCATCTCTATGCCCAGGAACACGCCGCCCTCGGGCTGCGGGGCGCACGGGGCATGCTCGACGCTGCCCGCCAGTGGGATCTCGCGCCGGTCTTGCAGCGCCGCGGCGCGCTCGTCTTCCCGCACGCCGGCGTTCAAGACTGTGCCAAGCAGATCAGCGCCGTCGTCAACGCATGTATCGACAGCGGTGCCGACACCGTCGTGGCAATCAGTGTCTTGCATGCCTTCACCGACGACATGGAACAAGCCCGGCGGCGCGTGGCTGCCGGCGGGAACCCAGCCATCGAACGCATCTGGGGTATCCAAGGGCCCGAGTTCGAGCGCGGCACCGAATGGGCATACGACCATGCGATGTTCACCTTCCGCTATCTCTGGGAAGTGGCGGCTGACTACTACGGCAAGCGCATGCCTCGGGTCATCGAGGTCTATCCGTGGTTGGCCGGCGGGTTTCCGCAGCTGTTGCCGGGCTATGCAGAGGTAGAAAAACTCACCCGCGACGCCGTGGTCATCTCGACCGCCGACATGTTCCATCACGGGATCGGCTACGGCGAGCCGGTCGAAACCGCGCTCTATCCGCACGCCGGTGGGCTCCAGCGCGCGCACGAGGTCATTTCGGCCGGAGCTGCCATGCTCGCTGCAGGCAACTACGCTGCCTACAACCAACACTGCGTCGATGCCAAAAGCGACCACCGCGACGCGGGCCAACTGATGCGCGCGCTGCTCGGGCCTCTCGAGCCCGACATCGTCGACATCATCGCCAGCGATGCCGCCGGCCTCTACAAAGCCGCAGACCCGACCTGGGTCGCCGGTACACTCGTCGCGTGGCACAAGCGATGACGGCCGCTGCACCATTGACCGCCTCCGTTACCTGGCTCGCCGTGGGCGACCTGCCCGAGACGCTGGTGACGCGGCCGGTGCCGAGCTACGACCTCGAGTGGGACGGGATCGCCGGTGATAGCCACGCCGGGCTGACGCGACGCGCCGACGTGCGCGTGCCGTTCTATCCCCGCGGGTCGATGATTCGCAATGTGCGACAGGTCACCGTCGTCTGCACCGCACAACTCGCCGAGGTCGCCCTTTCGTTGGGGGTCCCCACGATCCTGCCCGAATGGCTCGGTGCCAACATGGTCATCAGCGGCATCCCGGAGCTGACATTGCTCCCGCCCGCGACACGACTGCGATTCGCCTCTGGCACGACCCTCGTCGTCGATTGGGAAAACCTCCCCTGCACCGGTCCTGGTGCTGTCATCGCCGCACACTACGCAAAGCCCACACTCCGGAGCCGGTTCGTCAAAGCAGCCATGGAAAAACGCGGCTTCACCGCCTGGGTCGAATGCCCCGGTCCGGTGGCCGTCGGCGATGCGGTCTCGGTCATCGTCCCGCCCCAACGGGCGTGGAGTCATCGGTAAACGACAGAGGGCGCAGTACTCATAGCCCCACAGCCTGCTGTGGGGCTTTCGGTTCTCTTGATTGACCACTCATATACAGCATTAGCACTTTGCTGACGATTTTCTAACGGACGGGTCGATATACTCCATTCATCAGCCGGGAAACACCGGCCCAGCACTGAACCGAGGAGCATATCATGACCCCCTACACCATCGCCGAATTGTTGACCCAGCAGACCGCACGCCCCGCCGCCGGCGCCATCGAGGTGACCGAAGACACCCAGGGCTACACCGTCAAGATGGTCGTCCCCGGTATCGCCCCCGAAGACATCGAGTTGACCTTGGTCGGGCGCACGCTGCAGGTCAAGGCCGAGGCAACTGCCGAAGAGCAGACCGGCGATATCCGCAAGCACGTCCGCGAGTACGCGGTGAGCCGGGTCGCCCGCCGCATTGAGTTCCCGCTCCCGGTCGACGCCGACGCGGTGACCGCCCACGGCGCCAATGGCATCATCACCATCCGCGTGCCCAAGAGCGCCGCTGCCCAGCCCAAAAAGATTTCGGTCAGCCCGACGCCCTTGATCCACGGCTAAACTCCCTGCAGCGCGACGCCCCGCACCCCGTGTGCGGGGCGTTTTTTCTGCTGACTATCCGAGCACACACCGCCCTGGCACCGCAGCTCCGCTCGGAACGCAACGTCACCGTTTTCTCTGAAAAACTGCCCGCGTGTACACCATACATGTGGACGCTCTCGGGAAACCATCAGGTTTTTGTCAGGCAAAACCAGCAGCGTCTGTCGTCATACTCACGGATAACTTAAGAAACCGACTGAAAAAACCTCATTTGTGGACTTGATATAGTGTTATAATTACACTATGTCGCAGGGGCCAGGGACATCGAGGCGACTGCACACGAGAAGGGACACGCGATGATTGCACGACTGCTGGGGTACATCGGCAAAATCGTCTTGGTGGCGGTGGTAGTGACGGTGGTTCTGTTCCAGTATGGTCCGCAACTCCTCGGTCAGGCAGTGACCAAT
>JBJOJU010000367.1:0-4107 GCA_046046485.1 Chloroflexota bacterium
TAGAAACTCCCCGCCGGGCCATACCGAAAGACGGGCTCCGTGTGAACGGTGACCACCGATCGCCGCACCACATCGATGTCGACAGCCCCGACCGACGAGCGCTTCTGGTCGTCACGGGCACTGTAGAACACCCGATAGACGTCGCCTTCGAGATGGACGGGAAGCGGGTTGGCGACGTGTGAGCGCAGGAGCGGGTGCACGCCACCGGCCGGCAACGTATACAGCAGCCCGTGTTTCTGCCAGCTCCCGGTCATATTTTGCGCAACTTCGTGCTGGGCAGCGTCGAGCGTTCGGTGGCAGTGCCGATATAGACCCCTTCGGGGGCGGCGTCGGCGAGCAACATCGTCCCGGCGCCGACGACACACAGATCGCCGATGGTGATGTGGTCGCGGAGCGTCACGTTGACCCCAAAGAAACACTGCGCCCCGATCGTGACCCCACCCGACACCACGACGTGCGAGGCGATAAAGGTGTGATCGTGGATGGTCGAGTGATGACCGATGTGATTGCCACTCCACAGCGTGACATTGTTCCCGATGGTCACAAACGGCTGGATGGTGTTGTCTTCGAGGATGAAGCAGTTTTCACCGATGCGCCCCTCGTTGAGGACCGTTGCGTGGCTGCTGACATAACTGGTCAAGTGGTAGCCCAGTGCCTTGGCAGCCAGGTATTTTTCTTTGCGTATCGCGTTGAGTTTCGAGTAGCTGAGGGCAACGAACATGTCGTGCGTCTCGGGCGGGTAGTGGGTCGCGACGTCTTCGAACGGGACAACGGGTAGCCCGGCAAACACCGGAGTCGTCAAGTAGGCAGCGTCGACCGTGAACGCCACGACGTCGTAGGCGCTGTCGGTGCGAAAGTAAAAATATGCCAACTCGGCGATATCTGCGCTCCCAAAAATCACCAGTTTGCGCTTCATACGTCTTTCCTCACTAACAGCGTGAACTCATAGAGGCCATAGTCATGGAGTAGAGCGACGTTTCGCGAGTATCGGCGCTTACAAAAATCGAACCATTCGAGTGGGTTGGCGTAGTAGAGGTACTCACGCTGCTTGTCGGCATCGGAATACGATGTCAGACAGTTGAACGCGAATCCACGGGTCGACGACCGATCGAGGGTGTCGAGCGTGGCAACAAAAAAATCATGCCACGCGCTGTCGGCGTAGCCCATTCGGACATTGAGGATCCCGCTGGCAACCCCGTACTCCGCGGGTGCGGGCTCACTCGCAACCACAAAAGATGCATGTTGATCGGCAGCGTAACGCCGGCGCGCAGCTTCGACCATCGCAGCAGAGACATCATAGCCGATGTACTGCATCTCGGGGAAGAGAGGTTTCACCACATCGAAGAGCGCCCCATACCCGCAACCGAGGTCATTGAGACTCTTTGGCGCCGGGGTGTCGATAATTTTCAGGAGCTGGGCAAAGCGGCGCTGCTGGCTTTCTTCGCCGTTCCAATCGACGCCACGAGGGGTTTCACCGTGCTGCTCCAACTTTTCTGTGTAGTACGACGCGACATCGCGCAGGATATCACCAGACGGTTCGTGGTTCATACGCGTTCCTCAGTTGCGCTGGTGGAATCGGGAGTCGGAAATGAAATCACCTGGCGAACAATAGTATAGGGCCGCTGCTTCACTTCCGTAAAAATTTTTGAAAGATAGATACCCTGGACACCCTGAAACAGCACGATGAGCCCCGAAAAGAACCATATCGAGGCGATCAGTGCGGTATACCCACCGGGCACCGTCGGGGAGACGAGTCTGACGATGATGTTGTACAGAATGTACACCACCGCGGTGAGTGAGATCACGACTCCGGCTTGGAAAATCATCATCAGGGGGAGATTGCTGAACGACGTCACCCCATTCACCAGATTGTTGAGCTTGTGGCGTAACGTGTAGGTCGTCGGGCTACTGCTGTGTTTTTTGACGATGTGCGTCACCTGCCGATACCCCGTGATGAGCCATAATCCGCCGATATTAATCTCGCGCTCGGTATGGCGCAGCAACGAATCGACATATCGCCGCGTCATCAGCCGGGCAGTGACGATGTTGTCGGGTTGGTCAATACCCGTCAGGTAGCGGAACGCACGGTAGTAGAGCGGGCCGCTCAATCTTTCGACGGCGTTCCCTTTTCGGACTGCTTGTATCCCATAGACCACATCGGCAGCCTCGGCATCGAGGTGCTGCCAAAAGGGGGTGAGCCACTCTGGTTCCTCTTCGAGATCACTGTCCAACAGGAACATGTGTGCTCCGGTGGCAAACTGGAGGCCGGTCATGATCGCCTTGTGATGCCCAAAATTCCGGGCGAGGTCGACGACCGTCACGTGCGGGTCGCGCTGTGCCCGCTGCGATGCCACTGCGAGGCTGTCGTCTGGCGAACCATCGTTCACCAAGATGATCTCGTATGCATCGCCGACGTGTCGCCGGGCAACCGCCCCTGCACGATCACAGAATTCGTCGATGTAGGGTGCTGACCGATAGAGGGTGGTGACGATCGAGAGCTTCATCGTTTGACATACCTCATCACTGCCGGCGATTCGGGCCCGCAGTTGAACAGCACGTCGACAATACTGACGCCGTGGGTGAATTCACCCCACAACTGTGGGTATTCGGGGTACCCGACATAATCGAACCAGGTCAGGGTGATATTGCGGTCACTGAAGACCTCGGGTTCGACGTAGTCACGCGCTGCTGGCCCTGAAATATACTCGGTGCCGCCTGCTTTTTCGCACAGATCGGCGAGCCGTTCGGTCTTGCCGTCGACGAGTGGGTAATCACTCGACGCGCTGATGGTCGTCGTGATACCCAGATACCCGCAAATCGCTGTCAAAAAGACGCGATTGAGGTCCGAGAGGTGTGTGTACTGTCGGCCCAGGTAGAGGGGTTCGAGCAGTGCGCTGATAGCTCGGTAGTGCGGGGCGCGTTTGTAATTGGATTCGAGGGCACGCCAATGGATCTCTTGCCATTCGGTGCCATCGATTTCGGTTTCGCGGATTTTCTGGTGATACTTCCCTTTCACCAATACGGGGACGGTCAACCACTGGACCCCTTGCGGCGTCTTGATTTGATTGCGATTCCGCCAGTCACGTCGGGTGTACTGCATGTCGTCGTAGAGGATAAACTCATCGACCGCAGCGATCATATCGAAGTAGCCCTTCCACGGGATGTAGTTCGATTGCACGATAGCGACTTTTTTCATCGACCAGAGTCACTTTCTTTCATCACTCGGAGCGTATCGGTCTGATACGAAGGGACATCGACGTAGGTGTGTTCGAGATACGCCACCGTCAGGGGGTGTGTCACCGAGAAGCGGAGCTCGTTGCGGTTGTCGATACTGGCATCCGACCAGACGACATAGGCGGGTCTGCGGGCCGCCAGGAGTGCGAGTTCGCGTTGCTCGAACGCCGGGACGCGTTGCCAGGTCGGGTACAACTCCCAGACGGGAGCGCGTTGATCGAGCAGTGCGTAGGCACCTGGCCAGAACGGTGCGAAATACCCAGACCGCCCGGGTTGGCCATAGGCTGCGTCGATCTCACGGAACAGGGCAATGGTCCGTGCATCGGCCCGTGTCGCCCACACGGTGTGGCCTGCGACCGAAACAGGCACACAGGCGTCGCTTCGACAGACGATACCCGGCTGCACGGGCAAGATGACGAGCGTCGACACCGCAACGGTCAGCGTGAGTGCGACCCGCGCACGGAGCTGTGGCACCAGTCGGGCACTCGCGAGCGCGAGGATGACCAGAGGCGCGATCGATTGCGCGATGTGCGCGAGATCGGCACGCGATATCGCCGTCTGCGTATAGAGACAGGAGAGCACCGCGCTCGCAGCGACGAATGCGGGGACTGGTCGTCGCCGCACCGTCTGCGCGACGACCCACACCAGTGCACCGATACTGGCAGCGCACAACAGCGTGAATATCGTCGCGATGCCCCAGCTGTGCAGGGTTGGGCGGGGCGTCGCCAGGGCGACAGACCAGAGCCACGGCAGCGGCAGGGGCATGTTTGTGCCCTTGATTTCGACGAGAAAGCGCAGACTGTCGGCGAACGCGGATCCAAAGCCGGGCACCCAGATGACCATGGCCAGGATCGGGCTATACCCGACGAGCAC
>JBJOJU010000419.1:0-2603 GCA_046046485.1 Chloroflexota bacterium
TGCCATGACAGCTCCTTCGGTATCGATGTGCAACTGCGGGTATTCTACCACGCAGCCCCGTGCAATCAGCCGCGCCGCCAGCGAATCACCACCGTCCAGCGGCCGAATCGCCGACGGCGCACCCGGCGGACTCGCCACCACCACAGGGCGCCGCCGAACACCACCGCCACCAATACGACCGTGTAGGTGTGTGCGTATTGTGTGGGCGGTACGGTCGTCTCAACGGGGGAAACACCGACCGACAGCGTCGCGACGACACCAGCATGGTCCGACGGCGCACACATCGCTGCGCCGTAGACCGCCCCGGTCAGGAGTTGGGCAGCGAATGCCGACGCAGCGCGTTGGGTGTCGTCGTGGCATGGCCACCCGATGTGGGGCCAGCCGTTGCCGACCACACGGGCCTGGTGCACGGTCACCGGCCCACGCACAAAGATGTAGTCGAGTCGTGTCGTGAGGCCATCTGGCGCCGTGGCGAGGCTGCTCTCGAGGATCCGTTGCAGCGCCGGGCCTGCCAGATCTGCACGGTACCCCCACGTCCGATAATTGGGGTCGAGTGCATCGGGACCGGCATCGGCAAACCCGGCACCCCGCATCAGCCAGTACGTATTGCACTCGGTACGGGCGGTCGCCACCGTGGGGGCGATGCGCTGGGCAGGGCACGCAGGCGAAGCAGGCAGCATTCCGCCGGTATTGAGCACTCCGCTCGGGACCGGATCCCGAGGGTCGTTGTTGAAGTCCCCCAACACCACCAATGCGCCCGTCGTCGAGCGGAAATCGCGGATCAACTGGTCGACCTGGCGGATCGAATACGGCTGCAGGCCTGCATAATAGAACGCCTCGACATGGGTCGACACGATGCGGATGTGCTGCGACCCCACGCGCAGATCGATCCATGCGTAGCCTCGATTCATGTCGAACATCCCCGGCACCAGCGTGTAGTCGTAGACATAGTCGCTCACCCCACTGCGCACCACGGCGTCGGCTGCGTCAGCGCGCACCAGAATCACGTCTGCCACCGAGAACCCGCAGGCGGCGCGGTCCGACCCGTAGCGTGTGGCGAAGCGGGCTGGGTCAGACACCATGGTCACCCAGGGTACAGGGGGTACCGAAAACCCGATATGCTGCGCAGCCGGCGCGCCGGTAGCACGGGCAATCTGGTAGTGCACGCCGCGGGATGCGAGTGCCTCGAGGAGCAGGGCAGTGTAGTCAATGACGACGTCGGTGCTCAGCGAATACGCTGGTCGACAATACCATTGGGCAGCTTCTTGGAGTCCAATGACATCGGGGCGCGCCGCGGTGATTTCGGCGGCGAGTGCATCGGCTCGTTCGGCGAATGCCGTCGACTGCTGCTGCGTCCACAGAAACTGCGCCATCGCCGCCACATCGGGGAGGCGCTGGGCGGCGGCATAGACATCTGCACCGAGATACAGGTTGCGGCTCATCACGGTGAGCTGTGGATCTGCAGCAGCAACCGGCACGGCGTGCGGTGTCAGTACCGTACACACGAGGCATACCACCACTATCAATGCACGCATCGCGTTCCTTTTCGCCCACTCGGCCGCGTCGAGGTCCGCCGATTTGCGGGCGTATAGTATAATTCTGCTACATTTCGCACGAGAAGTACACATGACACAACCGACGATTGGCTTCATTGGCTTGGGAATCATGGGTCGCGGCATGGCCCGCAACATCCGCGCCGCTGGCTTCCCCCTCTTTGTCTACAACCGCACGGCCAGCCGCATGCACGACATCGCCGACAGCGGTGCGCAGCCAACGCAGAGCCCTGCCGACCTGGCCAGCCGTTGCGACATCGTCATCACCTGCGTCAGTGACACCCCCGATGTCGAGGCGGTCATTGCCGGCGCGACGGGCGTGTTGGCAGGTCTGCGCCCGGGCACATTGGTCATCGACATGAGCACGATCAGCCCGCAGACCACGGTCAGCCTCGGCGAGCGCATCCGCGCAGTGGGTGGCTCGTTCCTGGATGCCCCGGTGAGCGGTGGCAGTGAAGGTGCCGCCAAAGGCACCCTGAGCATCATGGTCGGTGGCGATGCGGCGGATTTCGAACGCGCCCTGCCGGTGTTCCAGGCGATGGGTAAAAACATCGTCCACGTCGGCGCGCAAGGCGCCGGGCAGACCGTCAAGCTGGTCAACCAGATTTTGGTGGTCGGCAATGCGTTGGCAATGAGCGAAGCACTCTTGTTCGCCCAAGCGGGTGGTGTCGACGTCGCCAAAGCACTCGCCGCGGTCAGCGGTGGTGCCGCGGGCAGCTGGATGCTCTCAAACCGCGGGCCGCAGATCCTCAACCGTGACTGGCGTCCCGGCTTCACGATCGATCTGCAGCAGAAAGACCTCCGGCTGGTGCTCGATGCAGCCGACGACAACGGCGTCCCGCTGCCGGGTACGGCGTTGATCTTCCAACTCTATCGGACGCTCCAACACGCCGGGCTCGGTCACGAAGGCAATCACGCCCTCGTCAAAGCACTCGAACAACTCGCCCGCATCGAAATCCAGCCTGCTTCCTAGGCACCACGGAGAATATCAATGACCAACTCGATTGTCGCCACCGATCGTCACTATGTACTGCAGACCTATGCCCGCCC
>JBJOJU010000021.1:0-4175 GCA_046046485.1 Chloroflexota bacterium
AGTGCCGATGCTGATCGTCTGGATATACCCACTGTTCCAATCGAGTCGCCCCGCCACATACACCCGGTCGAGGGAGTGAGGGTCGCTCGTGATCGCCGTGGCTGTCTCGCCGATGAGTGCGACCCCGGTGCCCGACATCAGGTCGCTTGTGCGCAGGGCTGTCACGAGCGGCGGATCATTCTTGCGACGGTCGCCGCTGTGGAGCAGAATCGCATTCGTGCCGCTGTTGCGCAGCACCATGCGGTGGTAGCGGGCATTGGTGCGGGCACTGACAGCGACAAAGCCACCCACTGTGGCGGTCAAGGTCGGGCGTGGGATCTGTGTCCGCGTGCGCGTCTGTGTGTCTGTCACCCGCAGTCGCGTCGCTGTCCGGGTGGGGGTTCGGCTCATCGTCCCGGCGGTGGCTGCGGCATCGGCGGTTGCGACCGCTGCGGTCGCCACTGCTTGACGGGTCTGGGTACGGGCGACAGACACCGCAGTGGCGACGCGCGGGGTCTCGGTCTGGGCACGCACACGCTGCACGGTGGCAGTCTGGAGTCTGCCGATCGTTTTGGTGACGGGCAGGGCGCTCGCCGTGGGGCTCTGCGTCGGGATCGGGGTGGGCGTCCGGCTGGCGCCGCCACCCGCCAGCTGCGTCTGATACGCGGCCTCGATCGCCGTGCGCGTGGCGGCCCGCGCCAGCGTCTGCGTGGCGCGCCGACGGGCGGTGCGGGTGCTGGCGGCGATAGCGGTCTGGGCAGGGGTCAGTGCCAACGGCGTCGCCGTGACCGTCGGCGTCGCCGACCGGGTGCGCAACACCAGCGCCGTCGGCGCAGCGATTGCCGTCTGGGTCATTCCGGGCACCGGTAGGTCGGCGACGACTTCTGCGACGAGGCCGATCTTGGTAGCGACGCCCCCCAGCACGACCGTCAGTGCGGTGCTGTAGACGCCCACGGGTGTGCTGGCGGTCGGGGCGAACGTCACCTCGTAGACACAATCGGTCTGAATATCGTCGACGACTGCAGGGCAGCCGATCGACACCACCCGCCACGGCGCCGTCAAGGTGCCACGGCTGAGCAGCGTGGCCGTGGAGCGGTACTGCAGCCGGAAGCGTTGCCCCACGACACTCCCCTGTTGGACCAACCCGAAATCACGACCGCCCGGTGCGATGTCGACCGGCGCGACCTGCCGGCGCAACGCCGCGAGCGCAGCATCGACGGCGATGCGTGGGACGTCGAGTGCGGTACCCGTGCGGGTATCGCTGACCGTGACCCCGTGCATCTGGAGGAGCGCGAGCGCCGGCCCGACCCCCAACGCCGGCTGGTACCCCTTGAGCACCGCCCAGGCACCGGCGACATGTGGCGCTGCCATCGACGTCCCCGAGTAACTGCCATAGCCGCCTGCGGGTGCGGCGAGCGCTGCGGTGATACTGCTGCCCGGTGCGAGCAGGTCGAGCAGACGATCACCCCCTGCGCTGGCGGCGTTTGCAGCCGCACTCGGGGCATTCGAAAACGACGAAACCGTGTCGACCACGTCCCAACCCGCTTTCGAGGTCTGCGTCGAACCGACGCTGATCGCGCTGCTGATGCACGCCGGGTGCCCCACACCGGCGGTACTGCCGTCGTTGCCGCTGGCGACCACGGTCGCGACGCCCAACGTGCGCAGTGTGTCGACGTAGGTCTTGTACAAGCCCATACCGTCGATGGTGTCGGCGTCGCAGTCGGTCGCACTGGGCAGGGCACTCAGGCTGAGATTGACCGCTGCGAGGGTGCCCCATGCGGGGGTACCTGCCTGCGCGGCGAGATAGTCGAGGGCGGCTAAGATGTCGGATTCGAATGCCAAGACACAGTCTTGGATCGCCGCCGCGCCACACACCCGACTGGGGTGCGTGTGGTCGAAGCGGCTGAACACCTGGATCGCGATGAGTTTCGTGGCCGGTGCCACACCACTCAACCGGACCCCGTCGACCAACGTCGGCTTCCCCGCCACGATACTGGCGACGTGTGTGCCGTGGCTGCATGCGTCAAGACCAATACACGGCAATCCACTGCCGCTCGCGGTCGATGCCGGCACGGCGGCGGGGCAGAGCGAGCTCCCACCGTATGACGCATCGGTCGACGAAAAACAGGCTTCGCCCACCACACGCCCACTGAGCATGGGGTGGGCTTTGGCGACACCCGTGTCGAGGATCGCCACACTCGTCCCCGCACCGGCATACCCGGCAGCCGCGGTCACGCGGCTGCCGATGATCGGGGCACTGGCGTCGAGGGCCGGCGCATAGAGTCGGTTGGCACGGACGGCGACGACAGCCGGGTCGGCAGCCAGGGCTGCTTGTTCGGCGGCGCTCAGGCTCAGAACCACGACCGGCTGCATCACAAAGCGGTGAATGACGCGATCCGCGAAGTCGCTGCGCCGGCGCAGCCAGCGTTCCTGTGCATCGGCGCTGTGTATTCGTTGTGTGCGCAGCAGTGCATTGGGGTCGCCCAAATCCGGTGCTGGCGCTGTGGCGAGCGTCACCACGACAGTCTGACGGACAACGGGGTCCTCGGCGTGCACACGGCGCGGCGTTTCGCCCACCGACGCCCACAGCACCACGCACACCGAAATGATGTGGAGCAGGTGAGTGATTCTCCTGTGGGTGGTCGTGGGCATGCAAAAGCTCCGGCGTATCTGCTACGTATTGTAGCAAATGCGCCGGAGTGTGCATTTGACGCTGCAGTATGCGGTGTGCGACGCGTGCGTTTTCTACATATCGCGCTGCAACACACCCGACATACAATGGATCCCGCCGCCGCCCTTCGACAACTCGGTGATGTCGACCTCGTGACACTCGACGTCGTGTTGCTCGAACAGCGCCCGCATTGCCGGATTACCGGCGGGCATCACGACCACGTTCGGTGCGACCGGTACCATGTTGATGGCCATCCCGTAGTTGGCGACCCCGCGTGCGTCCATCGCATTGATAATCGTGAAGCCCATGTGACGCAGCAGCTCGTACGCGGCGTGCGGCACATTGTTGGGGACCATCACTGCGGTACGCGGGCCGACGATATTGACGCCGCCGTCGATGTGGCCACAGCCCCAGGGCATATTGACGATGTGCGGCTCGTAGCCCATCCGGCGCAACTCCCCCGCCACCTGCTGCGCGCCGTCGCTGTCGGTGCGCAATCCGGTCGCCACCAACACCACCCCGTCGCGGACATAGACGACATCGGCACCTTCGAAAATCGCTGTCCCGTGCACGCCGTGCACGATGGGGATGCCCTGGTTGAGGAGTTGGCGCGCAGCGGTCCATTCTTCGCCGGCGCGGGCATCCGACGCCATCCGAGCGATGATGGCTCCGCGTGGGGTCATGAAAAAGTGATCGCGGCAGAAGTAGATGTTGGGTGTCTCGCGGGCGCCGGGCGCGAGCTCGACGACCTCGACCCCAAACGATCGATAGAGCGCAGTCAGGGTGTCGTGTTCATGACGGGCTTTGCTCGGCTCGACGATGTCGTTCCACAGCACTGCATCGTGGTCGGTGATGCCGTCGATTGCCGGCCCCGGTCGATGCATCATGACCCGGCGGAGTTGCCCGTATTCGGTGGTGACGCCGTAGCCCTGCTGCTGGTCGGCAGCTCTGCCGACCCAGTTCGAGCCGCCGTGTGCGGCGTGCAGAAATTCATATGCCATTGTTGCCTCGTGTAGAGTTGATGCAGCCATTGTACTCCACAGCAGTCTGCCGATGCACTACAATGGCGGTGGAAGAAAGAGCCATGCATGCATCAGTTCAGCACCATAATCGGACAAATCCGTATGTTACCGGCAGCGCTGCGGGCGCTCGTCGCACCGCTGACCGATGCCCAACTCGCCTCTCACCCTATCCTCGGCGAATGGTCCGTTGCACAGACGGTCCATCACCTGGCGGACTCACACCTCCACGGGTACATTCGCTGCAAGCGGATCATCACCGAAGACGTGCCCACACTCGTGCCCTATGACCCCGATACGTGGTCGCTCACCACCGATGCCCAGGGCGATACGATCGACGGTTCGCTGGCGATCATCGAAGGGCTGCATGCCCGCTGGGCCGACTCCGTCGAAGCAATCGATGCCGCGACATGGGAGCGCACCGGGTTTCACCCCGAAGTGGGTGAACTCTCGCTCGAATTACTCGTCGACCTCTACGTCGCGCATGGCGTCGGGCATCTCGACCA
>JBJOJU010000380.1:0-4755 GCA_046046485.1 Chloroflexota bacterium
CCCCTCGCTGAAGCGCGCATCGCCCCCCTGACCGGTGCGCCGTTGGACCGACTGGGCGACGCCGGCGAGGCGGTCGTCGAGCCGGAGTGCTTCGCCGATGCCGCCACCGAGCGCCAACGCAACCAACGCGATGACGATGCCGGGGATCGTCCCCGCCGAGATGTCGCTGAGACCCCAGGCGATGCGGATCGCCAAAAACACCGTCGTCAAACCGATCGCCCACTGCACGGTCTGGGTCACACGGGCTGGTAATGCGTTGCGAAACAAGAGGCCCAACAGCCCGCCCACGATGACTCCGACGGCGTTGTAGACGCTTCCGTTCAGTTGACTCCAGATCGACATACGCCGTTCTCTTTTCGTTTTGTCTGTGTGTGATGCGCGCGAGGCTGTGATGCCCGAGTATACCACAGCCATACAGCCAAATCTGGCAGCAGCGGCAATTGACAAACCGCATCGCAACGTATAGGATGAACAAATATCAGTGCTACTGTCAGGATTACGCCATGTCACGTGAAGGGGTTACCATCAACGAGTTGTCCAAAATGGCCAACGTCACGGTGCGCACCATCCGTTTTTATACCGACGAAGGGGTCCTCGACGAGCCGGCTGGTCGCGACCGCTATGCCCGGTACACTCGCAAGCACTATCTGCAGCTCTGTGCCGCCAAGAAGTTCAAAGAGCGATTCTTGCCCCTGCGGGTCATCCGCGACGAGATGGCAGCCCTCGGTGAAAGCGAGCTCGAGCAGTTTGTCGGGCCGGTGAGTGCCGACATCGAAGCCCGCTTCCAAGAGGCGGCTGCCGAGGCACCGGTCTATCAGATGGTGGCAGAGCATGCCCCAGACCGCCGCACGATGCTGCGGCAACGTTCCGCGGACCTCACACTTAATGCAATCAATATCTTCCCCGACAACTTCGCGGCACTGCAGGGGTTTTCTGCTGATGCAGCGACCGACACCGACACCTCGCCGGTCTTTCATCGACGAGTCCCGGCGGCTGCGGTGGGCGATGTCTGGCACCGCATCGTGATATCCCCCAGCATGGAGTTGCACGTCCGCGACGACGGCATGCAGAACGAGATGGGCGAGGTGCGCCGTATCTTGGCGGCACTGCGCCGGAGCAAGTGAGCCGACAGCGCTGAGCGGCGAAACAGAACACCCCCGGTCTGCACTGCAGACCGGGGGTGTTTCGTGGTTGGGCGCTACGAGTGCAGATAGCCGTGTGCACGCAACCAGTCGATAATCAGCAACGCTGCCGCCTCCGGAGGGTGCTCCATCGTCGCGACGTGAATCTCGGGCTGTTCCGGGGCTTCATAGGGTGCGTCGACCCCAGTCATGCCACGGATTTCGCCGGAGCGTGCCCGCCGATACAGCCCTTTGGGATCACGCCGTTCACACTCGGCCAGCGGGGTATCGATGTAGACCTCGATGAACTCGCCGTTCTTGAGAATCCGCCGCGCCCGCTCGCGCTCACTCTGGAAGGGCGAAATCAGCGACACGATGATGATCATGCCGGCGTCGGCCATCAAGCGCGAGACTTCGGCCACGCGCCGGATGTTTTCGATCCGGTCTTCGGCTTTGAACCCGAGGTCGCTGCTGAGTCCGTGGCGGACGTTGTCGCCGTCGAGGATATAGGTGTGCTTCCCTTCGGCCCACAGTGCCCGCTCGACCAGATTGGCGATGGTCGATTTGCCCGAACCCGACAGACCCGTCAGCCAGAGCACACACGGCTTTTGGCCTTTGAGCTGTGCCCGTGCTGTCGCATCGATGTCAGTGGCGTGCCAGGTGATGTTCTGTGCGCTCGTCGAGTCGCGCAGAATCATCCCTGCACCGATGGTCTCGTTGGTGAGACGGTCGATGAAGATGAAGCCGCCGGTGTCGCGATTCGTGCTGTATGCATCGTGGGCGATGCGTGATTCGAATTGCACCACACAGACCCCGATTTCGTTGAGGGCCAAGGAGTCGGTGGGCAGCTTTTCCATGCTGTTGACATCGATTTTGTCGATGATGCGGGTAATCACCGCCGGGATTAATGCGGTACCGAGCTTGCACAGCAACTGTTTGCCGGCTTGGATCGGCGTCTCGTGCATCCACAAGACGTGTGCTTCGACCCGATCACTGGTCGACGCCGGGGCGGCCGCGCTACTCAACACATTGCCGCGGCTGACGTCGACCTCGCGGTCGAGGACGATCGTGACCGCCTCGCCCCGTGCGGCGTCGGCACGTTCTGTCTGATACTGCACAATCCGCTGCACGACGGCGGTCGTCCCCGTCGGCTGGATGGCGATTTCGTCGCCGATGCGCACCGTGCCCCCGGCGATTGTCCCCGAAAAACCACGGAAATCTTGGTGTGGGCGATTGACCCACTGCACGGGCATCCGGAACGGCTCGTCGCCGGCGACCGGGTCTGCATCGACCTCTTCGAGGAACGACATGAAGGTCAGACCCTGGTACCAGGGCATCTGTGTGCTGTGCTTGAAGACGTTGTCGCCTAACAGTGCCGACATCGGAATCGCCGTGATGCTGGTGAAATGCAGTTGTTTTGCGAACTCGCGGTAGGCTTTCTCGATGGAGCGGAAGACGTCTTCGCTGTAATCGACCAGGTCCATTTTGTTCACCGCCAACACGACGTGGCGGATGCCCAGCAACGACGCGATACAGCTGTGGCGATGTGTCTGGACCAACAACCCCTTGCGGGCGTCGACCAGTAGGACGGCCAAGTCGGCCTGCGAGGCACCGGTCGCCATGTTGCGGGTGTATTGCTCGTGACCGGGGGTGTCGGCGACGATGAAGCGGCGTTTCGCCGTCGAGAAGAAGCGATATGCGACGTCGATGGTGATACCCTGCTCGCGTTCGGCTTGCAGACCATCGACCAGCAACGATAAATCGAGGGCATCGACGTCGCCCAGTTTGCGCTGGCTTTCGATGTGGATGCCTCGCAGCTGGTCTTCGAAGATGAGCTGTGCGTCGTACAATAAGCGGCCGATGAGGGTCGATTTGCCGTCGTCGACACTGCCGCAGGTCAAAAAGCGCAACAGGCTGCGCTGGCTATCGAGCGTTACTTGCTGCATTAGAAGTACCCTTCGATCTTTTTCTGCTCCATCGACCCGGGCTTGTCATAATCGATCATGCGACCGGCACGTTCCGACGTGCGCGCGCTCAACGTCTCGTAGACCACCTCTTCGATGTTGGCAGCGGTCGATTCGATGGCAGCGGTCAACGGGTAGCAGCCCAGGGTGCGGAAGCGGATCATCCGCATCTCCGGCGTCTCACCGGGCAACAACGGCATCCGATCGTCGTCGACCATCATGATTTGCCCGTCGCGGATGACCGTCGGGCGTTGTTTGGCGAAGTACAACGGGACGACCGGGATGTTCTCGCGCTTGATGTACTGCCAGATGTCGAGTTCGGTCCAATTGCTGATCGGGAAGGCACGCACGCTCTCGCCGGGTGCGATGCGCGTGTTGTAGATGTGCCACAGCTCCGGCCGCTGGCGCTTGGGGTCCCAGCGGTGGTGTTGATTGCGGAACGACATGATGCGTTCTTTGGCCCGAGATCGTTCTTCGTCGCGGCGGGCACCGCCGATTGCACAATCGAATTTGTGCGCATCGAGCGCCTGTCGCAACGCGACGGTTTTCAACTCGTCGGTGTGGACACCCGAGCCGTTGTTGAAGACATTGATGCCGCGCGACAGCGCGTCTTCGTTGCGATGGACCAACAGCTTGACACCGACTTCTGCCATGCGGCGATCGCGGAATTCGATCATCTCGCGGAACTTCCATGACGTATCGACATGCAACACGGGGAAGGGCGGTAGCGATGGATAGAATGCCTTCAGCGCGAGATGCAGCAGCACCGACGAGTCTTTCCCGATGGAATACATCATCACCGGGCGCTCGAACGTGGCTGCGACCTCACGGAAAATATGTATGCTTTCGGCCTCGAGGTTCGATAAATGGTCCATACAACTCCTCCAAAACCACTGTGGAAGTATACCATACGAGGCATTGCAACGTACAAAAGCGGGCTACGTTCTCCAGTAAGATATCACTACCACATCAGTTCATGACAAGGCGTATCAGATGTCATTTGCCTCACTCCGTGCGCACGCACCCGTCGTCGTCATCGACGGTGCGCTCGCGACTGAACTCGAGCGCCACGGCGCAGACTTGAATCACCGGCTCTGGTCGGCGCGGCTCCTGCGTGACGAACCAGAACGTATCGGCGCGGTACACCGTGCGTACCTCGCTGCGGGAGCCCAGATCCTCATCACCGCCAGCTACCAGGCGACGATCCCCGGCTTTGTCGAGGCGGGCTACAGCGAAGCCGACGCAATCGCTGCCATCCGCTGCTCGGTCACATTGGCATGCGCCGCACGCGATGCGTGGGTCGCCGCACACCCCACGGCCAGGTACCGCCCGTTGGTGGCGGGGTCGGTCGGACCCTATGGCGCGTATACCGCCGACGGCGGTGAGTACCGGGGGCAGTACGGTTTGTCGGTCACCGACCTGATGGCCTTCCACCAGCCACGGATCGCGCTCCTCGTCGCGGCAGGGGTCGATCTCATCGCCTGCGAGACCATCCCCGATGTCGCCGAAATCGAGGCGCTGGCTCGCTGCCTCGCCGTATACCCGCACATCGCCAGCTGGATTTCGGTCAGTTGTGGCGACGCCGCGACGACCTGGGCCGGGCAATCGATGCAGCAGGTCGCTGCGTGCCTCGCCGCGCATCCGCATGTCAGTGCTGTGGGCGTCAACTG
>JBJOJU010000144.1:0-4119 GCA_046046485.1 Chloroflexota bacterium
GTGCAAAACCCAGACGATGCGATCGCGGCCACCGTCATCGAGCAGCTCTACGCCAGCGCACAATTACTGGACGGGACCGCGCTCGACCCGGCCGCAATGGTCAAGCGCATCGAGATTTTGATGCAGGCCGCGGTGAACGCTCCGCAGCAATGACTACTGCGTGCAGACCCCGCCCGGGCAGCAGCTCGGGCGGGGTTTTGTGTGTGGGTCAGCAGCGGACACGGGGCACTGCGCTCGTCTACGCATCGGCGTGGCTGTGAGAGCCCGCCCAGGCCCGGGCACAGGACTCGGCGGTGGCGCATGGGACTCGAGAGGGAGCGGACACGGGGCACTGCGCTCGTCCGCGCATGGAGTGGCTGTGAGAGCCCGCCCTGGCCCGGGCTGCGCCCGGGCGCTTTTCCCTTGCTGCTGCTGCGGAAAAAGGCTAGCCGAACTGGCCGCTGATGTAGTCTTCGGTGCGCTGATCGGTCGGCGCGGTGAACATACGGTCGGTGGGGCCGGCCTCGATGAGTTCGCCGGCGCGGGTCTGCCGGTTCATCATCATGAACGCAGTGATGTCCGAGACGCGGGCTGCCTGTTGCATGTTGTGGGTGACGATGACGATGGTGAACTGCTCGCGCAATTCGTAGATCAGGTCTTCGATTTTGAGGGATGCAATAGGGTCGAGCGCCGAACACGGCTCGTCCATCAAAATCACCTCGGGGTTGGTGGCGATGGTACGGGCGATGCACAGGCGTTGCTGCTGGCCACCCGAAAGGGCGGTGCCGAACGACTTGTGGAGCCGGTCCTTGACTTCGTCCCACAGGGCAGCGCGGCGCAACGACGCTTCGACGCGTTCGGCGATTTCGCTGCGTGAACGCACACCGAGCACGCGCAGACCGTAGGCGACGTTATCAAAGATACTGAGCGGAAACGGATTGGGGCGCTGGAAGACCATTCCCACGCGCCGGCGCAACAGAATCGAGTCGACCGACGGGTCGTAGACGTTGGTGCCGTCGTAGCGCAGATTGCCCTCGGCGCGTGCGCCGACGGTGTTGTCGTGCATGCGGTTAATCGAGCGCAACAGGGTCGATTTCCCGCAACCAGATGGCCCGATGATGGCAGTCACCCGGTAGGCCGGCATAATCAACGAGACATCGTTGATGGCTTTGAAGGAGCCGTAGAAAAACCCGAAGTGCTCAAAGGTGATTTTCGCATCGGGGATGGTAGGAATTTGGTCGGTCCGGGTACGTTGGTTGACCAGCCCGCCGAACCCGAGGTTACGTGTCGTCGTCATGACAGGTGCCTTTGTGCTTAGCCGACCCGGCCGCTGATATAGGACTCGGTGCGTGGATCTGCCGGCTGGGTGAAGACTTGGGTCGTCTCGCCCTTTTCGACGAGCTCGCCGATGGGTTTGTCGTCGACGACATCGACCATGAAGACGGCGGTTTCGTCAGAGATACGGGCGGCCTGCTGCATGCTGTGCGTCACGATGACGATGGTTAAATTGCTCTTTAGCGTCACCAGGAGCTCTTCGATGCTGGCGGTCGCAATCGGGTCGAGCGCAGATGCAGGTTCGTCGAGCAGCAGCACCTCGGGCGCGATAGCCAACGCCCGGGCGATGGCGAGGCGTTGTTGCTGACCACCCGAGAGGGCGGTGCCGGGCTTGGCGAGCACGTCTTTGACCTCGTCCCACAGCACGGCCTCGCGCAGGGCTTTCTCGACGGCGACATCGAGCTCGGCTTTGGCGGTCATCCCTTGCAGACGCAGGCCGATTGCCACGTTTTCGTATACGTTGCGGGTGCGCAGCGCGACGGGTTGCTGGAACACCATGCCCACTCGGGTGCGAATCAGGGTAGCGTCGATTTCCGCGGCGTAGATGTCTTCGTCGCCCAAGAGGACCGTGCCGGTCGCAGAGGCACCGCTGATGGTCTCGTGCATGCGATTCAAGCAGCGTAGCACCGTCGATTTGCCGCAGCCCGACGGGCCGATGATGGCCGTGATCTGCTGGGGCGCCAGCTCCATCGTGACGCCTTTGACGGCCTGCCGGCTGCCGTAGAACGGTCGGAGGTCACGCAGTGTCATCCCACTCATCGGCTGTTCCCTCCACTCCGACGCGTCGCAAAGCGGACGAGGATATTCATGACCAACACCAACATCATCAAGACAAACGCGGCGCCCCAGGCCTGGGTGTTTTCGCCGGGGTAGGGAGATTCGGTGTAGCGGTAGGTCAGCAGCGGCAAGGCAGCCATCGGTTTGAAAATGTCGGTCGAGATGACATTGCTGCCCAAGACGGTGAGGATCAACGGCGCAGTCTCGCCGGCGCCACGGGCGAAGGCCAGCATCACGCCGGTGACGATCCCCGGCAGTGCGGCCGGCAGCACCACCGTGAAGGTCGAATACCAGGTCGGTGCACCGAGGCCGCGAGCGGCTTCGCGCATCGTCTCGGGGACGAGTTTGAGCATTTCTTCGGTGGTGCGGGTGACGATGGGGATCATCAAAATCGCCAGTGCCATGCTGCCTGCCAGCGCCGAGAATTGTTTAGTCTGCAACACCACCAAGATGTAGATGGTCACACCGGCGACGATCGACGGCGACCCGCTCAGTACGTCGACGCAGAAGCGGACGATGGTGGCGAAGCGTTCGTTGCGATACTCGCTCAGGTAGATACCGGCGAAGATGCCGATGGGCAGTGCGAACAACAACCCGACGCCCGAGATCATGAGCGTCCCGAGGATGCCATGCAGGACGCCGCCCGCCGGTGCAGCGGCGTAGACATTCGAAGGCTGCGTGCCATCGCTCGGCGCTGCGGGGTCGACGGGCTCAATCCCAATACCGGCGAACGGGTCGTTCGGGTCAAAGGTAGTCTCTGCGCCTGCTTCGGGCCCCGCATTGGGGTCGGTGCCAATACCGGCGAATGGATCATTGGGGTCGAAGGCAGGAGGCTCGGCTGCGTCACTGGCTGCAGCGGTGTTCGACATCGGCGGCTCGTAGACTTCCGTGAAGAACGACCAGCTGAGAGCGCCCGCCCCGATCGTCAGCACGTACCCGATGATGGCGATGAGCGGGATGACTGCGCAGCCGGTGGCGATCGCGGTCAGCGAGCGCATGAAGGTGTCGACAATGCGTCGTCGGCGGTAGTTCTTGGTGCGCATTATCGGCCCCCGTTCGCGCTGCGATCGACATACCAGATGAGCAGTCGTGCGCCCAGGTTGAGCACGAGTGTGATGGCAAAGAGCGCCAGGGCGACCGATATCAACGCGCTTTCGTGGAGAGAACTGACCGAGTTGGTCAGCTCATTGGCTACCAACGAAGCGGCGGTGGTCGCCGGCGCAAAGAGTGAGGGCGAGATCCGCTGCGTGTTCCCGACGAGCATGGTCGCGGCCATCGTTTCGCCCAGTGCCCGGCCGAGCCCGAGCATGATGGCACCGATGATGCCGGCTCGGGAGTAGGGAACGACGGCGAGCCAGATCGTTTCCCACCGCGTCGCCCCGATGGCGAGCATCGCTTCGCGCTGGGTGTTGGGCACCAGTGCGAGGACGTCGCGGGTGAGCGATGCAATCGTGGGCAAAATCATCAGCGCCAAGATGATTCCGGTTACCAACAACCCACGGCCGGTCGCAATCGGACCAGCCAACCAGGGGATGACGGCGCCGAGTGTCGTGCTGATTGGTTCGGCGAGATAGGTGCTGAAGAACGGCACAAAGACAAAAACACCCCAAACGCCGTAGATGACGGAGGGGATCGCTGCCAGCAATTCGACCAAGAACGAAATCGGGGTACGCAACGCGGGTGGGCAGAGCTCGGCCAAATAGATGCCAATCCCTATGGCCAGCGGTGCGGCGATGAGCAATGCGATTAATGCCGACAGCAGTGTGCCACGCACCGCGGGCCAGCCACCGAAGCTAATCGGATTGATTTCGGTTTCGACCGGGTTCCAGACCGAACCGAACAGAATATCCCAACCATAGGCGGTGCGTGCCTCAGACGACGCAGAGAAAAGCATCCAACCGATTGCACCGACTAACAACACAATCATACTCGCCAGCAGGACAGTCCCTGTGCGGAATGGGAGATCGCCATGCCGGAAGCGTGATGAACCCGAGCTCCACTGCGGTGCGGATGTTTTCTGCGCCATGC
>JBJOJU010000164.1:0-4700 GCA_046046485.1 Chloroflexota bacterium
TATCGCTCCGACCGAGATCCCCACTGCCACCGCAGAACCGACCGTCGCTCCGACCGAGGTCCCCACTGCTACCGCAGAGCCGACCGTCGAGCCCACCCCGTTCCGCTTGACGTTCTAACCCCACTGGTTCCCTCTCCCCCGGCTGCGCTGCAGCCGGGGGTCTCGCGGTCCCGGCACTCCTCCGTATTTGCTCAAGAAAACACCCCGCAGCTGTTACCAGCTGCGGGGTGTCGCGTCCCAGGGGTGTCAGCGGGGCGGCGGCGGATCGGCGTAGCGGCTGTCGCGCCACGCCAACACCGGCCGCTCGACCAACCAATAGCTCGCCGCCGCCAACAGCAGTGTGCCCCCGAGATAGAGTACGCTGTTGCGGCCGATGCCCACCCAATCCTGCGCAGATCCATACCACGCATGCACCCGCTGCTCCCACATGCTGTGATACAGATAGACCGAATAACTCACCAGCGCCAGACCGCGCACCGCTGTGTCGATCGCACGGAACCCGAGCGTGTGCCAGCGTTCGAGCGCCGGTATCAGCAACGCAGCACCGACGGTCGTCGCGATGTGCGCAGCGACGACGCTCACCACAAACCAGCGGGGCGTATCGAGCAACAGCATCACCCCGCAGGCACCGACGACCAGCCCGACCGGCGCGCCGTGCTGCGCGATCCAGGCATACCCCGCCGGCTGCGTGCGTTTGAGCATCGCCAGCGCCACCCCCCACATCATCGAATCGAGGCGGGCGTAGATGGCATAACTGACGTTTCCGGCCGTCTCGCTGGGCAAGATCCACACCAGACCGATGCGCACCAGCAACGAAAAAACCGCCAGCCCGCAGACGGCCACCACAAACGCCTGCATCCGCGGCAGAAACCGCAGCAGCAGCCAGATCGCCAGCGGGGCACACACATAAAAGGTCTCTTCGGCGCCCAGACTCCACCAGAAGCCCATTTCGCTGGGCAGCCAGCGCGGATCGATTGTCCCCACAAAGGCGATGCTGCGGAGGTAGGCTGCCACGTCGCGCGGCGCAGCAATTACCCAGACGACCAGCGCCGAGACATAGGCAGCCGGCAAGGTGCGCAACCAGCGCCGCGCCCAGAATCGCTGCACCGCCGGCCACGCCTGCAGATCGGGCAATTGCCGCAGCAGTATCGCCCCAATCAAAAAACCGCTCAACGCAAAAAAGATGTCGACGCCCACATCACCGGCGGTCACAAACCAGCGAAACACCGCCGGGTCGCTGCTCCAGCTCGGCCAGAGCAAGGGCAGACTATGCGCGACCACCACGCAGCCCACGGCGACGGCGCGCAACAAATCGAGCCCGATGCGCCTGCCATCTGCCGGTGCCGTGTCCGTCGAACGCCGCGGCCACACCCCCGCCAGCAACATCCCGGCGCTGAGCAGTTCGCGCCACGGCGACACCAGCAGCAGCGTCGGCGCCGCATACCCCGCCGTGAGCTCGTGTACCAGCACGGTCACGTGCAGCGCGGCCAACCCGAGCCAGGCTCCGAGCCCCGGCCAGCCCCGGCGTGCCAACCACACCGCGGCGGCCACCAGCGGCAGACACCAGCCGGCGACGAACCAGAGCAACAGATGCGTGGGCACCGCCAGACGTTCGACGGTGATGTCGCTGATGCGCACCCCGAGCGCACGCCGATCCCCGGCGACCAGGGTCGTCGCACTGGTGATTTCGAGCGGTGCCGCGCCAGCGACACGGTCGAGCACGACGACACGCCGCGGCACCGCGGCACCGACCACCGGCGTCGATAGATTCCCCAGCTGCAGCGTGGGCACGGCGGTACTCGCCGGTGGGAGTTGGATGGTCAACGCGACGACCCGCCACGGCACCCATCCATGGAGAGCGGGGGTGATTCGGGCAGCCGCTTTGGTCCACGCCGCACCGTCGGTTTCGGCGCCCCAGACCCCACTGATCCGCGCACCATCGCCCGCAGCAACCGGCAGGCGCACCGGAGCGGTTGCCCCCAGGTACCACACGCCCGCACACACCAGGACGACGGCTATGCCATGGAGGACAGAATACACACGATTTCGCATGCAGCCATCTTACCCGAATGAACAATGAACAATGAACAATGAACAATGAACGATTCCCCATTTTCGTGTACTGGCGGTCGCATGCGACCGTGGGAACGTCATGCCCATGGAGCACCCTGGTCCCCTTCGGGAACTCTGGTCTCCACGGGCATGACGACACTGGTAGGTAGTGCGCTCTGCGCACAGTCTGTACACTGTCACCACTCACACACGCGCAACGCGCGTCGGTTTGATTGTCGTCAGCCCTTCACACGCGCAGCGCGCGTCGGTTCGATCGTCGTCAGCCCCGCGTCACCCCCCCTGGGGGCATGACGCGACAGCGCAAGGTGCTCCGTGGGGCTGACCGCCTCTACTCTCTCTCCGGAAAATGTTTGTCGCGCCAATGCAAAAACGGCATCTCGACCCAATAAAAACTCACGCCGGCCAACACAAACGTCAAGGTCAGATAGAACACCAACAGCCCCAGCATCGTCGCCCAATCGTCCGAGGTGCCGAACCAAATATGCGTCCGATGCATCGCCATCGTGTGATACAGATACGCCGAATAACTCACCAACGCCGCCCAGCTAATCGCGCGGTCGGCGACACTCCACCCCAGCGTGCGGATCTGCTCGAGCCGGGGCAGCAGCAGCGCCGAACCCAGTGTCGCCAGCACGTGCGCCCCCAGCAGCGTCGCCATGAACCAGCGCTGCGGATCGAGTGCCAGCATATAGCCGATCGCGAATATGAATACGCCGGGTGCAACACCGTTGACCGCCAACCACTTGAACCATTCGGGGCGGCGGGCACGGATCCACGCCACCAAAATCCCCCACAGCATCGAGTCGATGCGGGCGTAGGGTGCATAATCCAGATTCCCGGCGATTTCGGGGGGCAGCAGCAAACCACCGACGAGCCGGACCACAAACGGCACCAGCCCAAACAGCGCCAGCGTCACGGCAAACGCCCGTGTCTGGGGGAGTTTTTTCACCATCACATAGAGCACCAACGGGAAGAGCAGATAGAACAACTCCTCGGTGCCCAGGCTCCACCAAAACCCAAACTCTTCCGACACCTGCGCGGGGTTCATCGTACCCAAGAAAAACAGGCTCCACAGATAATCCGTCAGGTTTTTCGGAGCAGCAATCAGCCAGACGACGATCATCGAAATATACGCCGCCGGCAATGTACGCAGCCAACGCCGAGCCAGGTACCACCGCAGAATCGCCGGCTGCCCGAACCGGGGCAGACTGCGCAACAGAATCGACCCGATCAGGTAGCCGCTCAGCGTGAAAAACGTATCGACCGCCATCGCCCCGGTCACCAAAAACCAGCGGAAAATATCGCGGTCTTTGCTCCACTCGGGCAGCATCAGCGGGATAAAATGCGCGACCAAGACAAACAACAACGCTGTGCCACGGGCAAAATCCAGCCCGAAGCGCCGCCCGCCCCGTGGCAAGACGACCTCGCCGGCGTACGGTGCCCGCAGCCCCATCACCACAAAAAACAGGCTGAAAATTTCACGCCACGGCGACACGAGCAACAACGACGGGTAGGCAAAACCACTGGAGATTTCTTGTTGGAGTAATACCAGATACAGCACCGCAAAGCCCAAAAAAACCGGCACGCCGAACCAGTGGCCGCGCCGCAACCACAGCGCCGCCCCCACCAACGGCAGCGCCGTGGTCACCACCAGCCAGAGCCATTGGGGGGTGGTCAACGTCAATGGTCGCAGAGTCAGGGCATCGATCCAGACGCCCAACGCACGCCGATCGCTGCCCACCTGGCGCGTCGGGCTGCTGATAGTCAAGGTCTGGCGGTCAGTGGGCAACAGCAGCTGGACCCGGCGTGCACTCGCCGCCGGCAACGCCTCCACGCGCATCGACGCACTGCGCAGCGTCACCGTGGGGGCAGCACCAGGCGGGTGCAACCAATCAAACGCAGCCACCGTCCAACGTGCGTAGGGCAGACGCGCGACATCCACGGTCGCTTCGCCGTTGGTCCAGACGCCAGCGCCGTCGTTCCCCCACACTCCCCGCACCCGAGTCGCATCGTCGACGGCGATGTGTGTCAGCACCGGTGCAGTCGTATAACAAAAAACGACCGTAGCGACTGCCAAGATCGTCAGCACCACCAATACGAGCGCTGCAGCGCTGTTCCTGCGTACACCTGTCACACGCACACTCCCGCTTGTGTTCTTGTGCAGTATTCTACCACGCATGCTCGTAGAGACGCTACAGCGCATCTGGAAGCAGCAGAGTGATTTTTCTCTCAATCGAGTATAATATCTAGAGGTTCACATGGAGGACGTCATGAGTGCAGGTACCAAGGCCGGATTGGTCTTTGCGTTGCCCCAATTCATCATCATCATCTGCGCCACGGTGCTCGGCTTCATCCCCATCGTGGCGATGCCCGGCAATCTAGTGGGGATCGTCGGGTGTTGTTTCGCGCCCATCGCTGCCCTGTTGATGTCACTCCCCGCCGGCTATTTCGCAGCCCAATGGCACCCCCACAAAGACGAAATCACCGGCCAAGCGGTCACCGCCGGCATCGTCGCCGGGCTGGGTGCACTGCTGGGCAGCATCGTCTTTTGGTTCGCCGTGGGCGGGCTCTTTTCGTTTTTCGTCACCCCCGACACCCTCGCCCAGATCGCGCAGCAGATGCGGGAG
>JBJOJU010000165.1:0-3628 GCA_046046485.1 Chloroflexota bacterium
TGGCGGGCAGTCGAGCGTGAATGCTGCGATGCCGCGACCGTCGGCGTAGCGATAGGTCGCGCCGACGATCGCCAGTGCTGCCGGGAGGGTGGTACGGCGGGACGGTGGTGTGTGTGCGGGCGCTGACCACCAACGGAAGGGGCGTATCAGGTCGGCGGGGCGTTGGAATGCCAGCGAGAGCCGTTCGATTGACACCCGTTGCTGCGCATAGTCACCGACGAACGTCGCCCAGGTCTGGGGCATACCGGCGACGACCGCCACGCCGCTGAGAAAGACGACGACGTCGCCGACGCCCAGTCGCTGGGCAGCGACTGCGGGGATCAACAGCCAGACGCTGATGAGGCTCGCGACGGCCACGCTCAGGTCGACCATACTGTCGGTCGCGATGTGCTGGGTGGCGACTTGGGCGACAGCGTTGCGGCGGCGGCGTTCACCCAGTGCGACGACGCGTGCGTGCATCGGCTGGGCGACCCCGAGAATCCGGATCGCCACCGCGTGTTCGACGAGGCTGCCGAAGAGGGTACTTGCGTCGTCGTTGAGTGCACCTTCGGCGTAGCGGTAGCGCAGATAGATGCGCCAAAACCCGGCAGCGGCGACGCCTTGGACGAGGAAGGGCGTCAACACCCACAGGGTACTCGTCGCGTCGATCCGCCAGAGGACTGCCAAGACGATGAGGCTGGCCAGGGTCGTGCCGATGACCTCGGGGATCCAGAGGGGGAAGTCGGCGACCTCCCCGGCGTCGTCGCGCAGGCGGTTCACGTGCTCGAGTGGATGGATACCCGCGCTGTGGCGGGTGCGGTCAGCCAAGACTGCGGTGACGGTGTTGTGCTGGAGGGTGCCCATCGCCCGATAGCGGAACGTGATGTTGGTCCAGCACTCGGTCAATACCGCGGCCAATCGGACGATCGTGACCGCTGCGTAGGCGGCGACGAGCCACCATAGGGTCTGCGGTGCAACCCCGACGCCGTAGCGATTGAACAACGCCTGTTCGATGGCGAGGATACCGATCGGTGCCAGGAACGTCGCGAGGCGGGCGATGCTGTACGCGAGGTACGGCCACGGCGTCAGGCGGATCATCGCAGCAGTAAACGCAGGGGTGCGGGTCGTCATGGGAGCACCTCGCGGTCGTGTGCGAGCAGTTGTGCATAGGCACTGTGGGGATCGGCGGCCAGCACGGTTGGTGGCCCTGCCTCGACGATGGCACCGGCCACGAGCACCACGACGACATCGGCTGCTGCGATGGTCGTCAATCGGTGGGCGATGGTGATGGTGGTGCGCGCTGCGGTGACCTGCGCCAGCGCGGTGCGCAGGAGCGTCTCGGTCGCGGGGTCGACGTGGGCCGTCGCTTCGTCGAGGATGACCAGGCCAGGTTGCTGCAGAAAGAGACGGACCGCTGCGACCAACTGCGCTTCGCCCGGGGTCAATATGCGTCCCGGCGCACCGATGGGTGTCGCCAAGCCCGCGGGGAATTGTGCGAGCCACTGCGTCAGCCCCAGAGTAGCCAACGCCGCGTGGATATCGGTGTCGCTGCAGTCGGTCCGAAATCCCGCCATCCGTTCACCGAGCGTCCCGGGGAGTGCGTCGTCGGTCTGGCTGATGACGCCCACGCGGCGTCGCAGGGTCGCTTCGGCGATCTGGTTGAGGGGGACACCACCGAGCACGATTTCGCCGGCGTCGGGAGTTTCGAGCCGGGCCATCAGTCGTCCCAAGGTGGTTTTGCCGCTGCCGGTGCGCCCGATCAGGGCGACGTGTTGCCCCGCCGGGATATCTAGATCGAGCGCGGTCACTGCCGGTGCGTCGGCTGCGGGGTAGCGGAACGCGACGCCGGCGAGGGAGAGCTCTAATGCGCCTGAGGGAAGTGCCGCGCCGCCGGTGTGGGCGACGGGCGTGACTGCAAAGAGCGCATCACAGCGGGTGATGGCACCGGTGGCACGCTGGATCGCGCTCCACTCGTTGCCAAAGGTTTCCATCGGGGCGACAAACAACCGGACCGATGCCAAGACCGCAAACGCCGTCCCGATGCTGCCCACACCGGTGCCGTATTGCCAGATGCCCAGCCCGGCTGCTAACACCCAACCGAGGGCGACGACGGCGCTGGCAGCGACACTCCCCCACTGCTGGCCGAACGACGCGTCGCGGTGGGAGTGCATGCGGTCTGCATAGCGTGGCAGTAGGGCTGCAGCCCGATCTGCAGCGGCGTCGACCGCACGGATGTCGTCTGCGGCATACATGGTTTCTTCGAGGGCGTCAGAGAGCGCCGCGTCAGCGGCACGTTCTGCTTCCCACGCTTCTGCCCGTTCGCGTTGCGTCAGATGGACGACGACGCTGCCGCTGACCACATAGGCGAGCATCAGCGCCGCGGTCGTGACGTCGGTGCGCGCCAACCCGATACACACCACCAGCACCAAGACCAGCGCAGAGACGAGTTGGGGGATACTCCCACTCAACGCCGCCGTCGCTGCGGCGACGTCATCCTCGATGCGTTCGGTCAACTCGCCGACGCCGTGACCGCGGAAGAACGCCGGCGCCAACTGCAACACGTGTGCCACCAGCGCTGCCCGCACGCCGTTCTGGGCGCGCCAGGCGAGGTCGGTCTGCAGCACCGCATATCCCCAGCGCACCAGTTGGACAGCGACCGCAGCCACACCGTACCAGAGCACCTGGTCGACCGCGACGCTGCCGCCGATCGCGGCGTCGATGACCGAGCCGATGAGCTGCGGCAACAACCCTGCCCCCACCGCCGCAGCGCCGCCCAGGCACAGGAGTGCGCCGAGCGCCGGCCAGACAGGCCGGGTGTGATGTATCGTCGCTGACTCAGGCATGTGCGGCGCCTGTGCTGCGGGCAGCGAACGCGGAGTTCTGGTTCTCTGACAGGATTGCTGTGGCGACCTGGCACGCCGCATCCACGCTCAGTGCACCGGATTCGACCTCGGCACGCAGCGCCCGGGTCAACCACTGGCGCATCTGCAGCGCATAGCCCAATGTCTGGGCCGGCAAAAACGCATCGCCGCCGAAGCCGTAGAGTTTGTTTATCGGGACAGTGTGGATCCATGCGCGGACAAACTGACTCGTCGCAACCGGGTCGAGGCACCAGGCCCAGCACAGATCGACCGCGACGTTGCGATAGTGCTTCGCCAGGCTGAGCACCTCGTCGTGATACGGGTAGCCTATGTGCATCACCACAAAGTGCGTGGTGGGGAAGGCGCGCAACAGCGGTGTCAGCAAGCGGGGCGACAGCCATTCGAGGTGCATCGTGTTGTTGCCCGCGTGGTGACCGGTGTGGATCTTGACGGGGAGGCCATGTACCGCCGCAGCGCCTGAGATGACCGCCAATCCCCAGTCGCCGAGGACCGTGGCCTCGTGGGGCGTCAATGGATGCCCGGCGAGTGTCCGAGCGAGCGCCACAGCCGCCGTCTCGTCGTCGACGGGTACCCAGGCAAGGCTGCGGGCATAGGCGTGCTGGGTTTTGATGGCGACGCATTCGTGCGCATGCCGTGCGACCAGTGCCTGCAGCGCCTGTCGGTATGTGGCGATATCCGTGATTGGGAGGCCGAGATGTGCCGCCAATGTGGCGATCGAGACACTGCCACTGGCAATCGACTCGACATTTAGGTCGTGCCGCAGCAGT
>JBJOJU010000245.1:0-2710 GCA_046046485.1 Chloroflexota bacterium
AGCGACGGCACGGTGACAATCTGGGGCGAGTATCCGACCGAAACCACCGCACACATCGCATATTTGAATACGCTGGGTACCAGCGGCGATATCTTCATCGGTGCGGGGCAGATTGCGCTGCTGATGCGCGCGCGTGCGCCCGTCGTGCGTGCCACAGCGACGCCGGTGGCACTCCCCACCGGGTACCCCGAAAACGCCAATCCGGTGCTGCGGGCCAATCAAATCGGGAAGTTCAGCTTCGACGGCGCACTCCCGGCGACGAGCGTGTCGTTCCCCGGTGCCGTCTACCGCGCCGGTGTCAGCGCGACACAATCGACGACCGACGGCGCCGCGACCGCCGCGCTGCTCATCGACGGGGTCAGCGACACCCCCGACCGCAGCGGCGTGTCGGCTGCGACCACCAGCGAGACCCACCCCTGGGTCGAACTCGACCTCGGCACGGAGCGCGACATCGCGGCGGTCACGGTGTATGCGGCACAGACGGGGACACTGGTCGATGGTGTACAGCGCAGCGATATCCGCCGGCTCGACGGCACATTGGTGATGCTCAGCAGCACAAGTCTCGGCGATGTGCGGGGCATCGGAACGCTCAAAGCCGCCGCCCGTACATGGAAGTGTGCCGTGAGCGACAGTCAGGTCACCGGCTGCCCCGACGCCGCACACAGCGTCGAAACGGTCACCTTCCCAGCCGGGACGCGCGCGCGCTATGTGCGCATTCAAAGCAGCCGCACCGATGCGCTCATCATTCACGAAGTGGAGGTGACGACGGCCGCCAGCGACTATACCTGTACGGGGCTGCTCTGCCCGGCGGTCGCCGACGAACTCGACGGCACCACGATGACCCGCGCGCTGCGCTTCCGCGACGCCGACGGCCACGAGGCGAGCAGTGTGAACTCGTATGCGCTGACAGGTGATTTCACCGTCCACTACGCTCTCCGGCGCGACAGTGCCGATCGCCACGACGTCGCACTCTCGACCGGGCAGCCCGGCGCTACGCGGCGCTTCCTCGTGCTGGGTGTCGACAGCGAAAACCGTGCCTACTGTAACTTCACCGGTGACGACCTGCGCAGTGGCGCCTGGTACCCCGACACCGTGTGGCACCGCTACACCTGTACCTATGACGCGACGACACGGGTGCGCAAGCTCTACCGCGACGGTACCCTGGTCAGTCAAGACATCGCACTGTCGGCGTTTACCCCGCCCGCCGGCCCGGTGTGGCTCGGGCGGCGGGCGGATACCATGGTCGGGCTCAACGGTGCAATCGCCGATGTGGTCGTCGAGAATCGTGTTTGGTCAGACGCCGAGGTCGCCGCGGCGATTGTCCCGGGTGCGTTGGCTGCACATGCGCCGCAGCTGGGGAGTTCTCCCAACCGTGCTGTCCTACGCTGCGACACGAGTGCGACGTGCCCCCGCATCGAGCGCAATCCCACGGGTGCGCACAACGGACCGTATGCGGTTTTTTCTGCACAAGACCGCTATACACTGGGCAATATCGCGGCAAATGGCGCGGTCACCCTCTCGTTGTGGGCAAAACCGCACCGACTCGACCACGATCAAATGCTGGCGGCACGGGTCAACCCAGATGGCAGCGGCATGTATCTCGCCATCGAAAGCGGCGCGCTCAGCTGCTCGTTTGTCACCGGCAGCGGGGTCACCCGGGCCGTCCGTACCATCACCGAGGCACTGACTGCCGACGAGCTCGACCTCTGGCACATGTACAGCTGCGCCTACGACAACACGCTCCACCGCGCCCGGCTCTTCCGTGACGGCGTGAGTGTCGCGTCTGCTAACAGCATCCCCGCACTGACGTTCAGCACCGGTGTCGTCTTCGGCGCGCAACCCGCCACGACGACGATCGCCGAGGGCGAGTTGACGCTGCCCATCGACGACATCGCCGTCTACGACACCATGTTGTCCGACGCCAAGGTCTGGCTCCTCTACGCCGATACACTCCCCGACCCGACGCTGCCCACCCACACTAGCGTCCCGAGAGTGACGCTGACGACGAGCCCGGTTCCCTCGGCCACACAGACGTTCACAGCACTGCCCACTGCGCCACGCACCAGAACCCGGTTGCTGGCCAGTCTGACCCCCACCAACGCGCCGTTCCCGACGCAGACTGCCACGCCCTCGTTCACCCGCAGTCGGACCGCGACACGGACCCAGACGCCGACCCGTACGCTGTCGTTGACACCCTCCGAGACCCTGACCCGCACCGCCACCGTTTCGACCCGCACCCTGGTCACGACGGCGTCGCGGACGCCCACAATCACGCGTACGCCGCTCGTCATCACCCGCACGTGGATGGCCAAACGTTCGCCGACCTACGGCGCCCAGACCCGCACCGCGACGGCGCTCATGTACCAGCAGACAATCACGGCATACCGCATCACCCAGACCGCGCAGGCGCGTTGGACGGCGACCCGCACCCTGACTGCCTACCCGCTGCCGCCCACCGAGACCGTCGTCGCCTACCCGGGACCATGAACCCTTCCCTCCTCAGGGGCGCAACACCCACTGCGTGTAGAGCGCAGCCACATCACATCGGCACCCCAGTTGGACGGCTGTGCGGAACGCACTGCCGTCCACACGGCCATACCGATTCGTCGTCGCATACTGTTTGGCTGCGCTGAAAAACACCGGGTCGCCCACGCGTGCCCGCATCGCGTGCAGGTACAACGCGGCTTTGGCATAGACCAAGCCGCTGTAC